>JACRCB010000155.1 GCA_016219165.1 Deltaproteobacteria bacterium
ACCCGCTTATTTTTGTCAATAAATTCATATGGTTTTTCGGTTAGGGTGGGGCAGCCACCTATAGTAACTGAAAATTTTTGAAGAGAGTTTGAGAGAAACTTTTTATAAAAAGTTTCTCTCAAAAGAATTAATCAGAGGTTCTTTAAGATTGTCCGGCAGGTTCTCAATCGTCCTCACTGCCGCCGGGGTCCTAGATATCATCATCGCTGCGGGGTTTTTGGACGAATCCAAAATGGCCGCAGGCTTCCGGCCTCATACTTCCGCCGGATTTTTTCGGCGGAGGTTCTTTAAGCAAGGGGTTATATGAATCAGAGGAAAAGATTCTTTGGGACCGATGGGGTGAGGGGGGTGGCCAATATCGAGCCCATGACGGCCGAGACGGCGCTCAAACTTGGGAGGGCCATCGCCTATGTATTCAAAAAGGAGCCGAGGCGCCACAGGATAGTAATCGGCAAGGATACGAGGCTTTCGGGGTATATGCTCGAGAGCGCCATACAGGCCGGGGTGTGTTCGATGGGGGTGGATGTCCTTTTGGTGGGGCCTCTGCCTACCCCCGGGATTGCGTTCATCACATCGAGCATGCGCGCGGACGCGGGGATTGTGATATCGGCTTCCCATAACCCTTATCAGGACAACGGAATAAAGTTTTTTTCCAGAGAGGGGCTGAAACTTCCCGATTCAAAAGAACTCGAGATAGAGGAATTCATATTCGATAACAGGGACCCGAGCCACAGGCCCACGGCGCGGGAGATAGGAAAGGCCTACAGGATAGACGATGCGGTGGGAAGGTACGTCGTATTCCTGAAGAATACCTTCCCGAAGGAACTTACGCTCGAGGGGCTTAAGATAGTGGTCGATTGCGCAAACGGCGCCGCATACAGGGTTGCCCCCGAGGTTTTTTACGAACTCGGGGCGGAGGTTATCCCGATAGGGGTTGAACCGGACGGCGAGAATATAAACGAGAAGTGCGGCTCGCTCCATCCGGAGATTATGGGGGCGGAGGTAAAGAAAAGGGGGGCGGATATAGGGATAGCGCTTGACGGCGACGGCGACAGGTGTATGCTCGTGGACGAGAAGGGTAATATCCTGGACGGCGATTATCTCATGGCGATATGCGCCGCACGGATGCTCAAGGAGGGGAGGCTTGGGAGAAACACCGTCGTTGCGACCATAATGAGCAATTCCGGCCTCGATGAGGCGATCGAGAAGTCCGGGGGAAGGGTTGTAAGGACGGACGTGGGAGACAGGTCAGTTGTGGAAGAGATGCTCAAAAACGGTTACAATCTCGGAGGTGAGCAGTCGGGCCATGTCGTATTCCTTGACCATACGACAACGGGCGACGGCATAATATCGGCCCTCCAGATTCTCTCTATAATGGTGAAGGAGGGCAAGAAACTCTCGGAACTCGCAAAGGTGATGACGGTTTATCCGCAGGTGCTCGTTAATGTAAAGGTCAAGGCGAAAAGGAACCTCGACGATATTCCGGCAATCGCCGGCATGCTGAAGAAAATCAGCCGGAGGCTCAAAAAGACCGGGGGCAGGGCGTTTGTCCGCTACTCCGGCACGGAGCCGGTGGCGAGGATTACGGTCGAGGGCGGGAGTAAAGACGAGATAGAACGGCTTGCCGGCGAACTGGCGGATGTAGTAAAAAAGGAACTGGGCTGATAAAGGGACTGAAGATGGCGAGACTTTCCGTAAATGTAGACCATGTCGCAACGGTCCGGCAGGCGAGGCAGGCCTCGGAGCCCGACCCCGTTACAGCCGCGCTCATGGCGGAGATTGCCGGGGCGGACGGCATAACAGTCCACTTAAGGGAGGACAGGCGCCATATTCAGGACAGAGACCTCTTCATCTTAAGGAAAACAATAAAGACGCGCCTCAATCTCGAGATGTCCGCCGCAAAGGAGATGCTTGACGTTGCGCTCGGGGTAAAGCCCGGCATGGTGACCATTGTCCCGGAAAAGAGGCGGGAACTCACGACAGAGGGAGGGCTGGACTTAAGGGCGCACCACGAACACCTTAAGGGGTTTACCTCGGCGCTTAAGGACGGGGGCATAAGCGTAAATCTTTTTATAGACCCGTCGCCCGATATCGTCAAGATGTGCCAAAGGCTCGGGGCGGACGGGGTTGAGCTCCACACGGGCCGTTATGCGGGCGCGCCGGCCCGGAAGGAAAGGGATGCGGAACTTAAAAAGGTGCGCGATTGCGCATCCCTTGCCCGCCGGCTCAATCTTAAGGTGCATGCCGGCCATGGGCTGGATTACAGCAATATAAAAGAGGTTGCGCAGATAGGGGAGATAGAGGAGTTCGCCATAGGGTTCTCTATAATCGCAAGAAGCGTCTATACCGGGATAGAACAGGCTGTAAGAGAGATGGTTGCGCTGGTAAGGTGATGATGTGAAACAAAGGCGAGGATTTCCGCCATCCGCGGGCACCCGCCCGAAGGGTGGGTCGGGGGTCGCCCCTGCCGGTGAGGGAGATGAAAAGACTGGCTCTGGATGACTGTGGCAACATCATCGCGGCCATGGGTCATTGCGAGCCCTGAAACAAAGAAAGCAGGCAGAAACGTTATCCGATATCAGTGAGGAATAATGATACACGGCACTGGCATAGACGTCGTAGACATCTCAAGGTTCAAAAAGGCGCTCGAGCGCTGGGGCGACAGGATGAAAGAGAGGCTTTTTACAGAGGAGGAACTCAGGTATTGTCTGCGGCAGAAGTTCCCGGAAAGGCACCTTGCGGCCCGGTTTGCGGCGAAGGAGAGTGTTTTTAAGGCATTGGGGATGGCGCTCCCTTTTAAGGACGTTGAGATAATAAGAGAGGCGGGCGGCAGGCCCTCCGTAAGGGTAAAGGGGATTGGAAAGGATTTAAGGCTTAGCGTATCCCTTTCTCATGACGGAAGTCTTGGCGCGGCGCAGGCCATTGTTGAGAGGACTTGATGAAACTCGTTACCTCGGAAAAGATGAAGTCGCTCGATAGAAAGGCCATACGGGGTTACGGCATCAAGGGTATTGTCTTGATGGAGATTGCGGGTAGGGGGGTGGCGGAGGTCGTTAAAAGGGAACTTTCCGCTGTCACCGGGGGTCTGAAGAGGGT
>JACRCB010000003.1 GCA_016219165.1 Deltaproteobacteria bacterium
ACCGGGGTTTCTTAGCGACAAAGCAAAGGCTTGACATAATGGTGATTAGGTGTATAATCCTTTTGTTTAAAAGATTTAACGCCGCATTGAAATACCCGCTCCTTCGGGCTGCCGGGGTTATAAAAGTCCCGGCACTTCTTTGAATTTCCTCTGGGAATTTCCTCTGGACACATCTTCTGATTCAACCCCGCGAGTCGAGCGTTTATAGCCGTTAGATTTATCTTTCATATAAATAGGTATCCGGGCGGGATGAGGACTTATTCCCGGCCCTAAAGGCTCGATGGAGGTAGGGTTATGAAAAAAAGACCCAAGGCAAAGATACTCGTTGTGGATGACGAAGAGACGGTAGGGCTCGGCATAAGCGAAATCTTGAAGGACGAGGGTTTCGAGGCCGCATATGTGATTGACGGGTTTAGGGCGGTGGAAGAGATTAAAAGGAAGGATTATGACATCGTATTCATGGATATTGTCATGCCCGGAATGAACGGGCTTGAGACATTCAGGGAGATAAAGAAGATAAGGCCGGGCGCGAAGGTCATACTCTTTACAGGATACTTTAAAGACGCGGTGGACGCTATAAGCGAGGGCGTAAGGGAGGGGATGATAGACGAATTCATAAGGAAACCTTATTTCGCCGACGAGATAATACGCTCTGCGAGGAAGTATTCGAATGAATGAGGATTGACCGTTTAAGCCCCCGGCAGATGTTTCGGTGAGTCCCCGCGTCGCCGCGAGGCGTGCCCTCACCGAAACAACCCTGAAACGAGTTCAGGGCAAGATTCTCGGAGTCCTCCCGAAAGGGAGGCTATGATAATATTTCGGTGTGAGGACCCTCGGCTTCGCCGAGAGGCGAGCACACCGAATTATCTAAATGAGGATTGACCGTTTAAGACCCCCAGCCTCGCGCCCCCTCTTAAGCCCTTCGCACCCCACACCCGGATTTCTTAGAGACAGAGCAAAGATTGTGCTGACTTTTTACGCGGTTTCTGCTATTATCTGCCTATGGCCGGTAATGGAAAGAGGAAGATAGATTTCTTCTTTAATCCAAAAAGCATAGCCGTTATCGGAGCATCCCCCATTCCCGGCAAACTTTCCCATATCATAATGGAGAGCCTTGAAAACTCCGGTTTTAAAGGCGCCTTATATCCTGTAAACCCGAGGTATAAAGAGGTAATGGGGCTTAAGTGCCATCCAGATATACGCTCGATAGGGGCGGATGTAGACATTGCCGTTTTTGCGGTGCCCGCCCCAATGGTCCGTGAGTTATTTAAGGAGGCCGGTGGCAGGATAAAAGGGGCCATAGTCGTGGGCGGGGGTTTTTCGGAAACCGGCAGCGAGGGCCGCGAGATAGAGAAGAAATTAAAAGAGGCGGCGGGGGAAGAGGGCATCAGGGTCATAGGTCCGAATTGCATGGGCATTTACGACACCGTATCGGATGTCGACACACTCTTTATCTCGAAGGATAGGATAAGACGCCCGGAAAGGGGGCGCATATCCATTCTTTCCCAGAGCGGAAGTTTCGCCCTTACCGCGATGGATGAGTTTTCGGGTCTCGGCATAGGGGTTTCGAGGGTTGTAAGTTACGGCAACAAGATTGACGTCGATGAAGCGGATTGCCTCGATTTCCTATCCGATGACGATTCTACGGACGTTATTATCCTGTATATAGAGGGGATAGAGGACGGGAGGAGGTTTGTGGAGAGCGCGGCCCGGACCTCGGGAAAGAAGACCGTTATGGCATGGAAGGTAGGCAAAGGCGGGGCCGCTATTTCTGCGGCGCAGAGCCACACCGGCGCCATGGCCGGAAGATACGAAATCTACAGGGCCGCATTCAAGAAGGCCGGGATAATAGAAATATCCGGATACGAGGAATTCATGGATGCATGCAGGGTTTTAACCAGGCTTGATTGGGCAAAGGGGAACAGGGTTGTCATAATAACCGACGGGGGGGGGCTTGGCGTGAGTATTGCCGATGCCTGCGCTGCCGCTGGGCTTGATGTGGCGCCGCTGCCCGATTATAAAAAAGAGGCGCTTCGTCCGTCGTTCCCCCCGTATTTTGTCGTCCGTAACCCGCTAGAC
>JACRCB010000157.1 GCA_016219165.1 Deltaproteobacteria bacterium
CACGGCGAGGAAGAGGGGCTTAAGTTTCAGCTCCTTACAAACCCCATACGCTTTGTCGGCGATAACGAAGGCCGGCTCAGGGCGGCCGAGTGCGTAAGGATGGAACTCGGGGAGCCGGATGAATCCGGCAGGCGGAGACCCGTCCCTCGTAAAGGCTCTGAATTTTGCATAGACTGCGACGTGGCCATAGTTGCCGTAGGGAACGGCGTAAACCCCCTCATACCCCAGACGACCCCGGATATAAAGGTAAACAGGTGGGGTAACATCACGATAGACGTGGATACCGGAAGGACGAGCAAAAAAGGTGTCTTTGCAGGCGGTGACATAGTGAGGGGCGGGGCGACCGTGATACTTGCGATGGGGGACGGAAGAAGGGCGGCAGATTCCATACACGAATACCTCACAACCGGGAAGTGGCTGGAGGTTGCATGACGCTTAAGGCGCAGACGGTAGAGCCGTTCTATTCCGCGCAGATGGACTTTCTTCTCCGCAACCGCGTGAGGCTTTCCGTCATCGTGTTTTCCGTCATATTGCTTACGGATTTCTTGGAGGGAATACGGCCCCGTGCCATCGCAAGCCTCAATGACAAATGGGGGGTCCTGGGGCTCTTCATAGTCTTAAGCGGTCTCTTTCTAAGGTCATGGTCCGCGGGTATAATATCCAAGGGGACGAATCTTGCGACAAAAGGCCCCTATGCCCTTACAAGACACCCGCTCTATGCGGGCACCCTCCTTATGGTCATAGGCTTCTGCGTGATTATACCTGACGGAAGAAACATCTGGGCGGTCGCAGTCCTTGCCCTCGCCGTATATCTTCCGAAGATACGGCGAGAAGAGGCCAAGAATCTTAAAAGATTCGGGGAAGAATGGGAAAGGTACGTTAAGGGGACCTCCATGTTTTTCCCGAGGCGTTTTCCGGCGGACATAGGCGCGGGCTGGTCGTTTAAGCAGTGGCTCTCCAACAGGGAGTACAATGCCGTTATTGTCGGTCTGATTGTCATGGTCCTTCTCGGATTGTGGAGAAAACTTCTTTTCTGAACGGTTAACGCATGGGAATGTCCCGCCCATGGTTTTGTCAAAGGACCTCGCGGTCCCTTCGCCGTATCATCCGTTCAAACTTTCCCGTTGCCAGAAAAGCCGGCGCTGTGGTAAAAAATAATATTGAAGTTGAGACAGAAGGAATCTTATTTGCCTGCATGGGTAAAGGGGCGCGGTGATGGACGGCAAAAAGGCCGTAAAAAAGAATATCCTTTTTGTATGTGTCGGCAACTCCTGCCGCAGCCAGATGGCGGAGGGGTTCGCCGCGGCTTACGGTAAAGACAAGGCCGAGGTCAAAAGCGCGGGGGTCGCGGCCTCGGGCGTTGTAAACAGGTCCGCACTCGAGGCGATGAAGGAGAAGGGGATTGACATAAAGGGCCAGACCTCGAAGCAACTTACCTCAGAGATGATTAGGTGGGCGGATGTCGTCGTAACCCTCGGATGTTGCGGCGCAGAGGAACTCTGTCCGGTAGGATTCAAAGGGGAGAAATACGACTGGCCGGTTGACGACCCCCTCGGCCTTCCGTGGGAGGCAATGAGGAGGGTGATGGACGATATAGAGAAGCGGGTTAAGAGGTTGATAGAAGGGCTCTGAGATGGACGGACACAGGGTAAATATCCTCGCGGTAGACGATGAGGCCGACATACTTAGACTCCTCGGCTACAATTTAAGAAAAGAGGGGTTCTCGGTCATTGAGGCAAAGGACGGCCCCGAGGCCATAGAACTTGCAAGGAATAAGAGGCCGGACATTATACTCCTCGACATAATGTTGCCCGACATGGACGGCACGGAGGTTCTTAAGAGGCTTAAACGCGACGAAATGACCTCCCACATGCCCGTCATAATGCTCACCGCAAAGGGTGAAGAGGTCGACAGGATAGTGGGGTTGGAGCTCGGCGCGGAGGACTACATAACAAAACCCTTCAGCCCCAGGGAACTCATCCTGAGGATAAAGGCCGTCTTGAAGAGAAAAAGGCAATCCCCCGCCCCCGTAGTGCTGGCTTATGGAGAACTTGTCATAGACCCCTCAAGGCACAGGGTCACGGTCAAGGGCAATCCCGTTACGCTTACGGGCACGGAATTCAAACTGCTTAAGACCCTCTTTGAGGCCCGGGGCAGGGTGCTTTCGAGGGACACCCTTCTCAACATGGCATGGGGCCGGGACTGTTTCGTCACACCGAGGACCGTCGACACCCATATAAGGAGGTTGAGGGGGAAACTGAGGGGCTTAAGCGGTTACGTGGAAACGGTAAGGGGCGTCGGCTACAGGTTTACGGAGGGATGATGGAAGAGAATCTCGTGTTGGAGGCGATAGCGAGGGAGATGCAGACCGGGGTTCTGGTGCTGGACCCGGGGGGAGGCATCCTGTACTCTAACCCGTTCCTGGCGAGGTGTTTTTCTATAATCGGCGATATAAGGGGTAAAAAGATAGATGCCGTGATAAGGGACAGCGATTTTATCAAGGCGGTGGAGGTCTTCCTAAAAGACAGGGGCAAAACCCCATACGACGGCCTGGAGATAAACGAGGACGGAAGGTTCTTTAATATACGCATGGTTCCCGTCAAAGAAGGAGGGGACTTTAACCTCATGCTCTTTTTGCGGGAGATAACCGAAGAGAAAAGGGTCGAAACACTTAAGAAAGACTTCGTTGCAAACGTAAGCCACGAACTCAGAACCCCCCTTGCGAGCATAAAGGGCTATGCCGAAACGCTCCTTGACGGCGGGATGGACGACAGGACGACACTTAAGGAATTTTTACGGGTCATAGACAAACATGCAAACCGCATGTCCCGCTTGATAGACGACCTTCTTGTGCTCTCAAGGCTCGAATCCCATGAGATGCCTATGGTGAGGGAACCGGTGGACATGCGGGAGCTCGTGAGTTCCGTTGCGGAGGGGGTTAAAAAGCAGGCGGCGGATAAGGGGATAAGACTTTCCATGAGTCTCGACGAAAACCTTCCCAAGGTCGCGAGCGACAGGGGGAGGATTGAGCAGGTGATGCTTAATCTTCTCGATAATGCGATAAAATATACGCCGGCGGACGGAATGGTGAATGTCAAAGTATCCTCATCCGGTACGGAGATAAGGGTCGATGTGAAGGATACGGGCATAGGCATACCGCCGGGCGATATACCGAGGATATTCGAGAGGTTTTACAGGGTGGATAAGGCAAGAAGCAGAGACCTCGGAGGCACGGGCCTGGGGCTTGCGATAGTAAAGCACATCATACACAGCCTTAACGGCAGGGTCTGGGTCGATAGCGCCCCCTCTAAGGGCTCTACCTTCAGTTTCACCCTGAAACCCGCATGTTAATCCACCTGCCGGGAATCCCGCCCCTCGAAGGAGAAAAATTCCTATGGCCGCTATAGAGGTAAGAGACCTTGTAAAGAACTATAACGGATTTCCCGCCGTAAGAGGGGTCTCCTTCTCGGTGGAGGAGGGGGAAGTCTTCGGGTTCCTCGGCCCCAACGGCGCGGGCAAGACCACGACCATAAATATCCTCTGCACCCTCTTAAGCCCCACCTCCGGCCATGCGTTTGTGAACGGGTACGATTGCACCGGTGAGCCCGGAAGAGTCCGTTCATCCATCGGCCTTGTCTTCCAGGATGTCACCCTCGACGGAGAGCTCACCGCGTACGAGAATCTGAAATTCCACTGTTACCTTTACAACATGACGAGGCGCCTGACCGAGGAGAGGATAGAGGAGATGCTCGCGGTTGTGGGGCTTTGGGAAAGGAAAGATGATTTCGTAAAAAATTTTTCCGGAGGGATGAAAAGAAGGCTTGAAATAGGAAGGGGGCTTCTCCACAGGCCGAAGGTCCTCTTCCTCGACGAACCCACCCTCGGGCTTGACCCGCAGACACGTTTCCGCATCTGGCAGTTTATCGGGGGACTTAAGGAAAAGGAGGGCTCCACCATATTCATGACCACGCATTATATGGATGAGGCGGAGGTCTGCGGCAGAATCGCCATCATAGATAACGGAAGGATTATCGCCTGCGCGAGCCCCGGCGCCCTTAAAAATTCCCTCAAGGGGGACACGGTGTATCTGAAAACGGCCGATGACGGCCGGGCGCAGGTTGAACTGGAAGGGAAGTTCGGGCTCGCTTCGAAAAGGCTGGAGAGCGGGCTTAAGCTTATTGTTCCTAACGGGGAAAAGGTCATCCCGAAAATCTTAAGCGGACTCGCCGTTGAGGTAAATGAGGTAAACCTTAAAAAACCTTCCCTGGACGACGTGTTTTTGCATCTTACCGGAAGGGAGATAAGGGATGAGGAGTCTGCGGCAGGCGGGGAGAGGCCGAAGGCGGAAAGAGGGCGGAAAAGGGTCGCCAGGATGATAATGAGGTAGCGTAGAAGATGTCATACAAGGCGATATACGTCATAGTCTCAAGGGAATTTAAGAGATTCTTCCGCCAGAGGGGCAGGCTCCTTACAACCATAGCGAGGCCGGTTCTATGGCTCTTTATCGTAGGGGCCGGGCTTATGAGGATAATCGATGTCCGGGCCCATGGAAACTACATGCAGTTTATGCTGCCGGGGGTGATAGGGATGACGGTCCTTTTCAGTTCCATATTCTCCACCATATCGGTTGTGTGGGACAGGGAGTTCGGTTTCTTAAGGGAGATGCTCGTCTCCCCGGTATCGAGGGTAACGATAGTGGCGGGAAAACTCCTCTCGGGCACAAGCCTTGCGCTGTTCCAAGGTACGGCGCTCCTCCTTATAGCGCCGTTTATAGGCCTCGGCGTGGGAATAAAAGAGATAGTCTTGATGGTCTTTCTGATAACGCTCGTTTCGTTCTCGCTTACGGCCTTCGGTCTTTTTATAGCCGCCCACCTTGACTCGCTCGAAGGTTTCAACGTAATCATGAATTTCATAGTCCTCCCCATGTTTTTCTTAAGCGGTGCGCTCTATCCGGTTGAGAATCTTCCCTCCTTCCTCCGCTACCTTACGTTCGTAAACCCCCTGAGTTACGGCATAGATTCCTTTAAGCACGTACTGCTTAAGGGCGGGGGCACGCTTACATCCGAGTTCCCGCTCTCACTCGATATAATAATCGTCGGCGTCTTTGCGGCGGTCATGACCTACTTTTCGTCGCGGGCATTCGAAAGGAGGTAAGATGTCCACCCTCTATATCGTTGCGACCCCCATAGGCAATATGGAGGATATTACGCTCAGGGCCATCCGCGTCCTTAAGGAGGTTGACCTCATTGCGGCCGAGGATACAAGGGAGACGAGGAAACTCCTCGCCCGTTACGGCATATCCACGCCGGTCGTAAGTTATTATGAACATAATGAGAGGGAAAAGGCCCCGGTGCTCGTAGAAATACTGAAGACAGGCAAAAATATAGCGCTTACATCCGACGCCGGCACCCCCGGTATATCCGACCCCGGCTACAGGCTTGTAAAACTCGCACTAAAAGAAAACATACCGGTCGTCCCGATACCCGGCCCGTCCGCCCTTACATCCATCCTGAGTGTCGCGGGGCTGCCCATGGACGAATTCACGTTCAAGGGGTTTATCCCGGCAAAGCCGCAGCAGAGGAAAAAATTTCTGAGGGAACTTGGGAATAACCCGTCGACATTCATATTCTATGAGTCCGCGAGAAGGCTTAAACAAACACTCGAGGACATAAGGGAGCTCCTCGAAGGTTCTGAGATAGCAATAGGGAGGGAACTCACAAAACTCTACGAGGAGATAATAAGGGGCGATGTCGGCGGCGTAATAGGGGCGCTTAAGGGAAGGGAGGTGAAAGGAGAGGTAACTGTCGTATTAAGGACAAAAAAGGCCGGGGCCGAGGGGAAGAACTCCGAAGCGGAATTGAGGAGGCTGCTTTCCGCGGGCATACCCTTGAATGACGCGGCAAAGGCCGTGGCAAAAGAATTCGGCCTCCCGAAGTCGAGCGTCTACAG
>JACRCB010000160.1 GCA_016219165.1 Deltaproteobacteria bacterium
ACCGAATGAGAAAAGCACCCTCAGCGGGCTTCTTCCGAGAAACTCAAACGAGAGGATTGCCAGCGAAAACCTCCGGTCAAGGGAATGCTGTATTATCGCCTCCGCGAGTATGAAACTCCCTATGAAAAGAAAGACGAGCGGATGCGCAAAAGGAGCGAGCACCTCTGCCGCTGGCGCCACATTGAGGAATACGTTCAAGACCGCGCCTAAAAGCGCGGTAACGGGGAGCGGGATGGCCTCAAAGAGCCAGTATACAATCACCAGCCCGGCAACGGAAAGGAGTCTGTGGGCCTGAGGGGACAGGGAAGGGAAAGGGAGGAGATAAAGGATAAAAAAGAGAACGGGGCCCAAGAAAAGCCCGGCCGGCTTCCTCCACCGTTCAAAGGCCTCCTCGCCGCCAGTGAATACTCCTTTCGGCTCCTCCATATCCTTCTGCCAATCCGCATGGAAAAAGCATTAGGGAACCTCTGAAAAAGTATCTTGAGAGAACCCGACACAACCTTTGGATGGGTTCCCCGTAAAAAGGTTCTCTCAAACTCTCTCCAAAAACTTTCAGTTCAAAAACTTTCAGTTTTTCTGAAAATCTTTGAAAGGGGCTTGGGGGAAACCTTTCCGACCCACCCAAAGGGTGGGTGCCCGAAGTTTCCCCCAAAAATACTTTTTCAGAGCTTCCCTATCCGGGGCCGCGGCGCTATCCGAAAAAGACCTTTGCGATAGCGTAGATTCCCTTGTCGACCGTTTTTGTCTTTCCCGCGGCCTCTTCCAGGGGGACATCGACGATTTTATTCCCCTCAAGCGCCACCATCCTTCCGAATTTTTTCTCATGGATGAGCTCTGCCGCCCTCACCCCGTATCTGGTGGCAAGCACCCTGTCGTATGCCGTGGGGCTCCCCCCCCTCTGGAGATGCCCCAGGACCACGTAGCGGGTCTCTATCCCCGTTCTTTTTTCAAGTTCCACGGCGAGAAACTCTCCGACCCCTCCCAATTTTACATTGCCAAAGGCGTCAAGGGTTCTGTCCTTTGTAATGGACCCCCCGGCTTCCTTGGGATATGCGCCTTCGGCCGCGACTATGATAGAGAAGTTCTTTCCCTCTTCCTTTCTCTTCCTTACGACCTTTGCCACCTCCTCCACATCGAAAGGCTCTTCGGGGATGAGTATCATGTCGGCCCCTCCGGCAATACCCCCGTATACCGCTATCCAGCCGGCGTGCCTTCCCATGACCTCGACCACCATCACCCGGTGATGGGCCTCTGTCGTTGTATGGAGCCTGTCGAGCGCCTCGGTGACCACACTCACGGCGGTATCGAACCCGAAGGTAATGTCCGTCCGTGAAAGGTCGTTGTCTATCGTCTTCGGTATCCCGACCGTGTTTATCCCCCTGGAGAAGAGTTTGGCCGCAACCCCCAGGGTATCGTCCCCTCCGATGGATACAATGCAGCCAAGGCCGAGTTTCTTGATGTTGGCCATCACCCTCTGCGCGTCCTCTTCTTTCTTAAAGGGGTTCGTGCGCGAGGTCCCCAGTATGGTCCCTCCCCTTGGAAGCAGCCCGGAAATCATCTCCTTCGTTATCGGCACGATGGAATAGTCTATAAGCCCCTTCCAACCGTCCCTTATGCCCACGAACTTGAATCCCAACTGGTGGCCGCGCCTGACCACCGCCCTTATAACCGCATTAAGCCCGGGGCAGTCGCCTCCTCCGGTCAGTATCCCGACGTTCATAACCTCAAGCCTCCTTCTTTAAGAAAATCTTCTTTCCGGAGCATCTTTAGAGAGATACCCCCCGCCCATTCCTTTAACAGGCAGCCTTACCGTAAACTTCGAGCCTTCCCCGGGTTCGCTCTCGGCCTCTATCTTCCCGCCGAGGGATTCCACTATCTCTTTACATATGCTCAAACCGAGTCCGACCCCTCCCCCCTCTTCCCCTTCATACGACCTGGTCCGGGCCTTGTCCACCCGGTAAAAACGGTCGAATATGTAAGGGAGGTCTTCTTTGGGTATCCCGATACCCGTATCTTTAACTATAAGTATAGCGAAACCCCCATCCTCTTCAAGGCTTATTTCGACCCTCCCGTGCCTGGACGTATATTTGACCGCATTGTCTATAAGGTTGTATACTACCTGGCCGAGCCTTACCGGGTCCGCAAGCACGGTCACATGGATAGTTTGTCTTATGGCCAGTTCCACCCCTTTCGTAACCGCGACCTTCCTTAACTGCTCAAATCTTTCGGTCAGTATCAAATCGAACCTCACGTCCTTTTTTGCGGCTTCACTATCCATATCGGCCCTGGCCAGCGTGAGTAGATTCTTCACTATATGGCTCATCCTGCCCGTCTCCTCGAGGACGGACGCGAGCACCTCCCTCAATTCCTCCTCCGGGGGAGCGCCCCTCAATGCAACCTCTATCTCGCCCCTCATTATCGTAAGCGGGGTCTTGAGTTCGTGGGATGCGTCCTCGGTAAACTGCTTTATCTGCCTGAAACTGGCCTCAAGCCTCGCTATCATCTCGTTGAACGTCGAGATAAGACGGCCTATCTCGTCATCCGGGCCCACGAACTTAAGCCTCTGGTTCAGGCTCTCGGCGCCTATCCTCCTTGCCATCTTCGTCACCTCGGCGACCGGCTTAAGCGATTTTTTGGCAAGGAACCACCCCACCGCCGCCCCTATGACTACGGAACCCACCACCTCGAGGAAGAGGAAATAGAACATGTAATGGTATATCTCCTCCATGCCCTCGAGGGAACTTCCGACCTGAACGACGGCAACGAGACCGAGTTCCTTAACCATTACCGGCACGGTCACGACCCTGACCGGATAAACGCCGAAGGTCTTTACGGTCTCGTAGGTGGTGCTTCCGGATACGGCCCCCTTACGGGCCGCATCGGATACCGGGAGTTCAAACCCCTCGAGGGTGGAACTCTTCGCGGCCACCCTGCCCCTTAGGTCCAACACCTGTATGAAATTGCCTCTTGTCCTTATGCCGAAAAACCTCTCCAGTATGATATCGAAGTTTTTGGGAAGCCTGAGTTCCCCAGGCGGCCTTACTATCGAATGGGCCATCATGGCGGCGACCGAATGTATCTGCCTGTCCACGCGGTTCATGTAGACCTTTGAGAAGGCGTAGAAAAAACCCAGCCCGAAGAGGATGAGGCTTATGAAGAGGAGCAATACGTACCAGAAGGTGAGGCGTGTGCGGATGGAAAATGTCATAGTTTAAGGATGGTCTTTTTGCTACAGTAAATCATTCGAACGGCTTCGGGGAATACATCTTTATAATGCCTTACGCCGGCCGGAAAAAACGTTCACAACCCCCCTATATCCGCGAGCCTTTCCATGGAGGTTATGACTATCTCCTTTCTCTTTATCTCGAGGATTCCCTCTTCCTTAAAACTCTTAAGGAGTCTTATCGAGGTCTCCTGGGTTATACCTAAGAGTTCCGCAATCTCAAGGCGCGAAAGCGTAAGATTGAGACTGACCCCCCGGTTAGATTTAACGCCGTACTCCCCGGCGAGCGTCCACAGAAGATGCGCGAGTTTCTCCTTTGCGTTCATAAGCCCGAGGTTCCCTATCCTCTCATAGGCATTGTGGAGTTCCATGCCGAGCGAGATGACGAGTTTCCTCGCGACGGACGCCTCTTTCTCTATTATGTTGAAAAAATCCTTCTTCTTGACGAAGCACAGGTCCGTATCCTCCATCGCGACCGCATTCGTGCCGTAGGTCCTGCCGTCGTAGAAGACCTCGAGCCCGAGAAGGTCTCCGGGCGAGAGTATCTTTACGATATGCTCTTTGCCTTCCCGCGAGCTCCTTACAAGTTTGACCCTGCCGACCCTGACGATATAAAGCCCCGTGCACTCATCGCCCTCCATGAAGACCGTCTCCTTCTTTCTATAGAAGGACGTGGTGACGACGTCTTTAAGGAGTTCCAATTCTTCTTCTGAAAGGCTTGTAAAAAGGGTGTTCTCCTTTATGCGGCATTTACAGATGCCGCATATCGACTCACTCGCCTTAACGCCTGTTACAGCCATGCCCTCCCCCTACCGTATATCAGTTAAGAAGCGCATCCCCTCCGAGTTCATCAAACGGGAAATCAGACCTGTAAGGGACGACCGCGATGCTCAAGCCCTCTATCCCCTTTACCCTCCGGAGAAGCCTTACAACGTCCTCGTTTTTAAGTGCCCTCTGTGTTGAGAAGTCCATTGTCTGCAGTTTTATCAAAACCTTGTTCGGCTCTCCGACAATACGTGCGGCGGATTGCGCCATCACGGCAATCATATCGTTTATCCCGGATGTATCCATTGCGAGTTCATCCGACATCTGCTTCTGATACGCCATAATCGCGTAATAATCGAAACCCGCTTCCACGGCCTTCTCCATGTCCTGAGAAAGCCATGCGAGCGCATAAGGGGGTTTTACGACCGCCTCGTACATGAGATTTATTGCGAACTTCAAATCAGGGTTCACCTTTTTTGCGGCCCGTTTGAGCCTTTCCGCCACATGGATGAGCCTTCTATTCTTCCATGCGGCCCACTCCCAGAATGCCGGGGTATAATCGGCCCCAGGGGAGGCCTCCCTCTCGATGTAAAGCTTTTTTGCCGAAAAGCGTTGGCCGGTTTCTTCTTCGAAAAGCCTTTCGGCATTCTCGCCGAAGCCTTCATTATACCTCAGGATCAAGTCGTCCTGAAAGAGTATCCCGTCAATACCGCAGGACGCGAGGTCTTGATATAACGCCTCGAGATGACGGACCACCTCATCGTTGAATATATCGAGACCCCTGCACCTGAAAAACTTCTTTCCAACCGGGTCATATCCCTTGCAGGAGAGTTCCTCTCTCCCCTCAAGCCCGTAGTCCGCGTCCCTCGTCGTCATCCACGCAAACACCTTGAGCCCCTCCCGGTGCGCGATGTCCATGACCGGAGAAAGGGCGTCGGCAATAACAGGCGCATGGCTCGAGTTGAAATACACGCCCGAATCCCCCTTCGGCTTCACAAACCGGTGGAACCTGTCGCCCCTGTTATGAAAGACCCTCAAGATTACGGTGTCAACGCCGCTTCTCTTGAGCCTTAGAAGTTCCTCTCTCAATTCTTCCATGTTCTTCCCCTCAAAGAGCATTACCTGCACGGCGCGCATCGGAGGGAAGACCGGTTTTTCTGCCGGGGTTGGTTTAGAAAGGGCCGCCCCTTCGCCGTAGGATTGGACCCCGTCTTTACGCGGAATCTCTTCCGCGGGACCCCCTTTAAGATTCTCTTCCGCCCTGAGGAGATTGAGGAGTTTAATCTGCGTCTCTTCTTTCAAGGGGCTGCCGGCGAAATTCCCGAGAAATTGCCTTAACTCGGCCTGCGCCTCTTTATAAAGGCCGGCATGGAGAAAAGAATCGGCCTTCAGAATCTGAGCCTCCTCCTTGAGGGGGCTCAAGGGGAACCTCTCTATCACCCTTTCGGACTCCCTCGCCGCCTTCCGGAAATCCCCGGCCTCAAACAGAAACTCCGCGTAACTCAACTGCCCGCGGTCGTTTGTAAAGGCAGGGATTAAGCCTTCTTCCGAAAAAACGGTCCCGGGAAAGGACAAAAAAGAAAGAAAGAATATCGACAGGCAAAGGAGATTTTGGAAAGGCCGCTTAAGCCTATCCCTCCAAGAACTTCCGGCTCCCAGGGGGGACTTCCCGGAAAAAGGCCCCCG
>JACRCB010000162.1 GCA_016219165.1 Deltaproteobacteria bacterium
CCAGAGTGGTGCTGGGCTGGACTTTAATTCCCTGGACTTTAATTACATCGGCATTTCTGCTATAATGCACCGCAATTTTATCAGAATAGATGGAGGAGGCTTATGGACCCGGTCTACTTTTCCGGAAGCGAAATCATAGAGATGGCCGTAAGGATAGAGGAAAACGGCGGGAGGTTCTATACCGACGCCTCGGAGGCGGCGAAAGACGGTAAACTTAAAAAACTCTTCGATTACCTTGCCGGAGAGGAGAAAAAACACCTGAAATACTTCCTCGGATTGAAAGAACTCGCAGGGGACGAAAAGGGCATGGGGCTTTTCAACCCATACATAGAGGAGGCGTCCCTCTACATAATGGCGTTGGCGGATTCGGAGGTTTTTAAAAGGGATGCGGGAAAGGCCTTTGCGGAAAAGGTAAGGGTGGAGAGAAAAGCGCTCGATTACGCGATAGCGAGGGAGAAAGACTCCATCCTCTTCTATTACGAATTTCAGAGGATAATCCGGGAAAAAGACCGCGGTATCCTCGGAAAACTCATAGATGAGGAGAGGGAACACCTGAGGAAACTGTCGGAGATGAGAAGCGGACTCTTTGAAAAATGACCGGAAAAGAATTTTTGAGGGAAAAACCCGCACGTCCGGAAACCCCCGGGGCTAAACACAGAGGTTTTATAAAAACTCCACCCCGGAGAGGAGGTTGAGGAAGATGACCGAGTATGTAAAGACTTTCAGATGCAAGAAATGCGAAAGGCTTACGAGCGGGAGGGGGCATCTGTGCCACCCGAACAAGGAGATGCCTCCTTTTGCGTGCGAGTTCTGCAAAAAGGAGACCAACGACCCAAGACACGCATGCCGGCCCATGCTCGACTCCATAGAATACGTATGCAAGAAATGCGGAAGGCTCGCCCCCTACGACACCCTTCTCTGCGAGCCCGAACTCATAAGTCAGGACTGACCCCTTGCCATGGGCATAAAAAGGAAAAAAAATCTGGTAAAAGATACGAAACGGCTCATTACCCCGGCGCTCGTTTTCCATACGGACATAGTCGTAAAAAAGGCCCGCGGCATCTACGTGGAATCCGCCGGCGGAAAAAGATACATGGACTTTACCTCAGGGCTTGCCACGACAAACCTCGGCCACTGCCCTCCGCCGGTCGTCGCGGCGGCGAAAAGGCAACTCGAAAGGTTCATCCACTCCGGCTGCATATTCCGCTACGATTCCGTAATCGAACTCGCGCAAAGACTCAGGGAGAAAACCCCGGAGGGGATAGAGATGTTCTTTTTTTCGAACAGCGGGGCCGAGGCAGTGGAGGGCGCAATAAAGTTGGCGCGTTTCTATACCAAAAGACAGGGGGTTATAGCGTTTACCGGGGGGTTCCACGGAAGGACCCTCGGCGCGCTCACCCTCACCGCGTCGAGCGCGAGGTACAGGAGAAACTACCACCCCCTGCTGCCGTCCGTCTTCCATGCGCCGTATCCCTACTGCTATAGATGCCCGGTGGGGAACCGCCCGGAAAGCTGCTCTACCGAGTGTTTCGGCTTCTTGGAATGGACGCTCGAACACCTCATAACCCCGGAGGAGGTTGCATGTGTCGTGATAGAACCCGTGCTCGGCGAGGGCGGCTATGCCCCCGCGCCGCTTAAGTACCTTAAAAAATTGAGGGAACTCTCCGCGAGGCACGGCATACTCTTTGTGGCGGACGAGGTGCAGACCGGTTTCGGGAGGACCGGCAGGTGGTTTGCCTGCGAGCACTACGGCATAAAACCGGATATCATGGTCATGGCAAAAGCGATCGCCTCGGGACTGCCTCTAAGCGCAGTCGGCTCCACAAGGAAGATAATGGAGAGGTGGAGCCCCGGGGCCCACGGAACGACCTTCGGCGGGAACCCCGTATCCTGCGCGGCCGCATGCGCGACGATAGACGCAATCGAAAAGATGGGGGCCGTTGAGAACGCAAGGAAGGTCGGGGAATACGCATTGGGAAGGCTCACTGCGCTCAAGGGAAGATGCCGGCAGATAGGGGATGTCCGGGGGCTCGGGCTCATGCTCGGGGTGGAATTCGTAAAGGAAGACAAAACCCCGGATGCGGAAGTCCTTAAAAATGTTTTAAGAGGGTGCGAAGACAGGGGGGTCATCATGGTCGAATGCGGAAAATACAAGAACATCGCAAGGTTCATGCCCCCCCTCACCGTAAAAAAAGGCGAGATGGAGAAGGCGCTCGATATATTTGAAGAGTCCATTGTCCGGCAGAGAAAGACCGATTAAGGAAGCTCTGAAAAAGTATCTTGAGAGAACCTTTTTGTAAAAAGGTTCTCTCAAACTCTTTCCAAAAACTTTCAGTTCTTCCCCAGAAAACCCCCCGTTTTACGGGGGGTTTTCTGGGGAACTTAAAGTCTTTGAAAGGGGCTTGGGGGAATCTTCTCTACAGAAAGTTTCCCCCAATAATGCTTTTTTCAGAGGTTCCTTAACGCCGTAACCGGAGGGAGACCTTTTACAAGAAGTTCCCTTCCTGAAGGAGTCCCCCGTTTGATGGAGAAAAAGCCCAGCCCCTCTTTTGCCGTCATCTCCGTTTTCTTTGCATCCCTCTTTTTACTCGCCCTC
>JACRCB010000166.1 GCA_016219165.1 Deltaproteobacteria bacterium
AAGGTTTCCCCCAAAAAGCATTTAATCAGAGATTCCTTAGTCTTTCCCCCTCGACTCTTTTTCTTCTATCCCCGATTTTCCGTAACGCCTCCCGAATTCATCGAATACGTCCATTATGTCCACACCCATGTAGCCCAGAAGCACGAGCGTGTGGAACCACAGGTCGGTAAGTTCACGGATGATTTCATCTTTTCCTTCTTTCTTCGCGGCATTGATGAATTCCGCGCTCTCTTCGTAGATTTTTTCCGCTATTTTTCCGAATCCCTTCGAATAAAGGTGGGAGACGTAGGACTTCTCCTTTGCCGTTTTTTTTCTTTCGAGTATGGTCTTAAAGAGCGCCGTAAGAACGGAAGGACCCTCTGCCCTTTCCTCCCCGCCCTTGTCGAGCCTTCTCGAAAAGCACGTCTGGAGGCCCGTGTGGCACGCGGCCCCGGTCTGTCTTACCTTAAGGAGTATGGCGTCCGCGTCGCAGTCGTAGTAGATGCGCCTTACTTCCTGAAAGTTCCCGGAGGTCTCCCCTTTCATCCAGAGCCTGTCCCTCGAACGGCTGAAGTAATGCGCCTTCCCCGTGGATAAGGTCTTCTCCACGGCCTCCATGTTCATGTATGCGAGCATCAAGACCTCGCCGGTAGCCGCCTCCTGTGCGATTGCCGGCACAAGCCCCTTCTCGTCGAACTTTATTCCGGAGAGGATTATATTCGCTTCCATCATTACCGTCGAGGATATAATAAGTGCGAATGTGTTGTCAATAGCGTAACCTCTCCTTTTCCGGATTCGCTTGACGAGTCCGTCTTTGATTGCTAAACTACCTTGCGTATGGGCGAGAAGGTTATAGAGAGATTCGAGCTGAAATACCTCCAGATAGTGGATGAGGCCGGCGTTGCCGACCCCTCCCTCATCTCTTCCTTCCCGGACGGCCTCATAAAGAAATTCTTCGAGGCGATAGTCCTTACCAGGACTTATAACGAAAGGGCGCTTTCACTCCAGAGAGAGGGCAGGCTCGGCACCTATGCCTCGGTCTACGGACAGGAGGCGTGCCAGATAGGCTCGGCCCTGGCCCTCGAAAAAGGCGATTGGGTCTTCCCCTCTTTCAGGGAGTCCGGGGTATTCCTGACGCTCGGCTATCCCATCTGGCAGATGCTCCGGTACTGGAAGGGCGATGAAAGGGGGATGAAGATACCGCGGGACATTAACATCTTTCCCATGAGCGTTCCTGTCGGGACCCATATACCCCATGCGGCGGGCGCGGCATGGGCAATGAAGATAAAAGGGCATAAAAACGCCTCTCTCTGTTACTTCGGGGACGGGGGCTCTTCGAGGGGGGATTTCCACGAGGGGTTGAACATCGCCGGGGTCTTGAAACTCCCCGCGGTGTTTATCTGCCAGAATAACCAGTGGGCCATCTCTGTCCCCAGAAGCCGGCAGACCGCGGCGAAGACGATTGCGCAGAGGGCGTGGTCTTACGGATTCGAGGGCGTACAGGTCGACGGGAACGACGTGTTGGGTGTTTACAGCGCGACAAAAGGAGCGCTTGAGAAGGCTAAAAAGGGCGGCGGCCCGACCCTTATAGAGTGCTTCACCTACAGGCTCGACGACCACACGACCGCGGACGATGCGTCAAGATACAGGAGCGGAGAAGAGGTCAAGGAATGGAAGGGGAAAGAGCCCCTTGTAAGGCTTAAGATTCTTATGCAGAAAAAGGGCCTCTTAAGCGGGGAATACGAGAAGACCGTCAATGAAAAGGCAAAGGCCCTCGTGGATAAGGCCATAGAAGAGGAGGAGGCATATCCGCCTTCGGAGCCCGAGGACATTATCCTGTATACGAATTCAAGCCTCACGCCAAGGCAGTCAAGGGAAATCAAGGAACTCGGATGGCAAAAATAAACATAGTCCAGGCGATAAACCAGGCCCTCCGGGAGGAGATGGAAAGAGACGCGGACGTCATAGTGCTCGGGGAGGATGTGGGGAAAGACGGAGGGGTCTTCAGGGTAACCGAGGGTTTGCTTGAAAAGTTCGGCCCGGCGAGGGTGATAGACACCCCCCTCGCTGAACTCGGCATAGCAGGCGCCGCAATCGGCATGGCGGCCTACGGCCTGAAGCCGGTCGTTGAGATGCAGTTCATGGCGTTTTCATACGAGGCAATAGAGCAGATATTTTCCCACGCGGCGAGGCTCAGGAACCGTTCAAGGGGGCGTTATAACTGCCCCATCGTCGTAAGGATGCCTTACGGGGTCGGCATAAAAGGGCCCGAACTCCACATGGATTCTTCCGAGGCGCTCTTCTGCCATATGCCGGGGATAAAGGTGGTAGTCCCCTCGACCCCCTATAACGCAAAGGGGCTCCTTACATCCGCGATAAGGGACCCCGACCCTGTCGTATTCCTCGAGCCGGCGAGGCTTTACCGCGCCATAAAGACAGAGGTGCCGCAGGGCGAGTTTACGCTTGCGCTCGGCAAGGCCGATGTGTTTCAGGAGGGCAGGGATATTACGGCTATCTCATGGGGGGCTATGCTCCACAGGGTGATAGATGCGAGCGAGGGTTTTGACTGCGAGATTATAGACCTCAAAACACTTAAGCCCTTCGATGAGGAGACTATCCTCAATTCCGTCAAGAAGACAGGGAGGGTTGTGATAGTCCACGAGGCCACAAAGTACTGCGGGTTGGGCGCGGAGGTCGCGGCGTTCCTTGCGCAAGAGGCAATCATGCATCTAAAGGGGCCTGTGGCAAGGGTTGCGGCTCCGGAGGCGGTTGTGCCCATGGCGCTCCTCGAGGATTATTACATGCCGTCAAAGGAGAGGATAAGAAGAGCCTTTGAAGAGGCGATGAAGTACTGAGAAAGGGGGTTTTTATGGTCTTTGAATTCAAACTGCCGGACCTCGGCGAGGGTATAACGGAGGGCGAGGTCGTAAGATGGAGGGTAAAGGAGGGGGACGCCGTAGAGGAGCATCAGGTGGTGGTCGAGGTCGAAACGGACAAGGCGATAGTCGAGGTCCCCTCCCCGAAAAAGGGTAAGATACTTAAACTCAACAAACCGGAAGGCGAGGTTATAGGCGTCGGGGAGACCCTTTTTTCCATAGAGACAGGGGAGAAGGGGGCCGGGGGGGAGAAAAGGCCGGAGTCTGTTTCCGTTGTCGGGGTTCTGCCTGAAGGCGAATAGGTGCTCGCAGCCCCCATGGTAAGGAACCTCGCAAAAAGACTCGGCGTGGACCTTAAAAATATATCCGGCACTGGCCCCGGAGGGCGCATTACCGAAGATGATGTGAAGGGCGCCGCATAGGGGGCGAGGAAAGAGGCGAAGGATAAATACGGCCCCATAGAGAGGGTGCCGATAAAAGGCGTCAGGAAGAGCATTGCAAAGAACCTTATCCTGGCGCAGAAACAGGCGGCCTTTGTAACCGGCATGGACGACGCCGACATAACGGAACTCTGGGAGTTGAGGAAAAGGGAAAAAGAGGGGGCGGATAAAAAAGGCATACACCTTACTTTTCTTCCTTTTTTCATAAAGGCCGCCCAGCACGCCCTCGTTTTACATCCCTTCCTCAACTCTGCCGTCGATGAGGAGACGGGCGAGATAATCTTGAAGAAGTATTATAATATCGGGGTGGCGATGGACACCCCGGACGGGCTTATGGTCGCGGTTGTGAAGGGCGTTGATAAGAAGACGATTATGGAACTCGCAAAAGAGACGCAGGAATTGAGTATAAAGGCAAGGGACAGGAAGATAACGCTCGATGACCTCAAGGGGAGTTCTTTTACCATAAGTAACTACGGCACATTCGGCGGGGTCTACGCAACCCCGATAATAAACTATCCTGACGTGGCGATACTCGGCACGGGGAAGATTAGGGAAAGGCCGTGGGTTCGTGACGGGAAGGTCGTTCCTCGCACCGTTCTTCCGCTTTCCTTCACCTTCGACCACAGGGTCGTTGACGGAAGGGAGGCCGCGCTCTTTATGAACAAGGTGATAAAATACCTGGAGGACCCGGGGCTCTTATTTATTGAGAGTTGATTCTCCATATACTCTTAAGGAACCTCTGGAAAAAGCATCTTGAGAGAACCCGACACAACCTTTGGATGGGTTCCCCGTAAAAAGGTTCTCTCAAACTCTCTCCAAAAATTTTCAGTTCTGGTGGGCACAGCCCACCCTAAAAGTCTTTGGAGGGGGTCTGGGGGAAACTTCGGGCACACACCCGCAGGGTGGGTCGGAAAGGTTCCCCCAAAAATGCTTTTTTCAGAGCTTCCTTAACTCGCCGCGGTCTTAAGCGCAGGTTTTTCCGGGAGCCCGGCAAGCCTCTTCGAGCAGACGGTCCAGTTGATGTTCTTCATGAACGCCTCGATATAGGGGGGCCTTTTCACCCCGTAGTCTATCGCGTAGGCGTGCTCGTAGACATCCATTACGAGTATCGGATGGGCGAGGGCAGGGACGTTAAAGTTGTGGGTGTCAAGGCACCAGTTGTGGAGCCTCTTGTCATAGGCGCTGAAACCCAGTATCACCCATCCCCTCGCGGCCATGCCGCATGCCTTGAACTCGTCCTGCCATTGCTCAACGCTCCCGAAGTCCCTCGCCATGAGACTTGAGAGTTCCGGGCTGCGGGAAGCGCCCTTCTCCCCGAGGTTCTCGAAATAGAATTCGTGGAGTACGACACCGTTCAAGGCGAAGGTCTCATCGGCTTTGAGGGCCCTGAAGTCGCTGAAGACCTGGTTTGCCTTACTGATGTCGCAGGTCTTGAGGCGTTCCGAGATTTCGTTGAGTTTGTTTACGTAGCCCGCGTAGAGGATGTCCCTGTGCTGGGCTATCTGATTATCCGAGATGCCGTCGAGCCCTTTGAGTTCGAATTTCCTTATCTGATACATTTCTGCCACCTCCGGTTTTTTTTGTTCATTAGGAGATTAATAGCCCTGAATCCCGCCGTGTCAAGCCTCAGGGGGCGGGGGAGGGGATTAAGGGGCGCGGGGCACCCATCCTTCGGATGGGTCGGGCGGAGTTTTTTTCTTAAAGAGTTCCTTGTGTTTTACGAGATAATATACTATTGCGCAGTTAAGGATGAGCGTACCGGTCTTTATAATGGAGATATTTTTTATTATTTCATATATCTCAAACGGTATGAAGGACGATGTCGAAATGACGGTAAGCCACTCCGCCCACCGCCTCCTCATATGGAGCCCCCAGCCCTCCGTAAGGGCAAGCACGCCGAAAAGGAGGAGGCCGCCGGATACCCCGAGGATGGTCCCGTTGCTTATCATGCCGGCTTTCCTTATGAGCAGCTGGATGGAGCGGTTTTCCACGTCCAAGTTCAGGTATGCGGCGGCATTGAGCGTTATGGATTCGAGGTCTCTGTTCAAGAAACTGATTGCCCCGGCCGAAAGTACTAACTCCACGGCCCCGGTGGAGAGCTTCTGGATTATTATGAGTCTTAAAAATCCCTCTTTTTTTACTCCATGCTCCACGGTCTTACCTTTATTCCCTTTTCCCTGAGGAACTCTTTTGCGTCTTTTATCGTGTATTCTGCGAAGTGGAATATGGAGGCAGCAAGCGCCGCATCGGCCAACCCCTCCGAGAATGCCTCATAGAGGTGAAAGAGCGTCCCCGCCCCCCCCGAGGCTATGACCGGTATACCCACCCTTTGAGCGACACCCCTTGTAAGAAGGATGTCGAAGCCGTCTTTTGTCCCGTCTCTGTCCATGCTCGTAAGGAGTATCTCGCCCGCGCCGAGTCCCGCCGCCTTTTCCGCCCACTCGATTGCATCGAGCCCGGCCGGGGTTCTGCCGCCGCGCGTAAAGACCTCCCATGAGCCGCCTTTTTTCTTTGCGTCTATCGCAACGACTATGCACTGGCTTCCGAATCTGTCGGACGCCTCTCTTATGAACTCAGGGTTTTCCACCGCCGCCGTGTTTATGGAGACCTTGTCCGCCCCTGAGCGGAGCATATCCCGTATGTCCTCAATCGTCCTTATCCCGCCCCCTATCGTAACCGGTATAAAGACCTCGGACGCGGTCCTTTCCGCAACGTCGAGCATCGTTTTTCTTTTCTCATGGGATGCGGTGATGTCGAGGAATACGAGTTCGTCCGCGCCCTGACGGTCGTAGGCGGCCGCGCAAAGAACCGGGTCGCCCGCGTCCCTTAAGTTTACGAAACTCACGCCCTTTACGACCCTGCCGTCTTTTACGTCGAGGCAGGGGATTATCCTTTTTGTAAGCATTTTAGGGTGCCCGTCCTTAATTACCGCCGATTATCGATTATCATGGGACATTATTATGGGACATGGAACATCCCTATCGCCCCTTTAAGGTCTATTGCCCCGGCGTAAAGGGCCTTCCCTATTATGACGCCCTCTACACCCGCCTCTTTAAGCCTTGAGATGTCTTCCGTCTTCGATACCCCGCCGGAGGCAATGACCGGTATGGCGACCGAGGCAACGAGTTTCTTTGCTGATTCGACGTTCGGCCCGCAGAGCATGCCGTCCCGCGCGATGTCGGTGTATATTATGCAGGCAACCCCCCGGTCCTCGAGGGCCCCGGCCAGCGTAAAAGCGTCCATATCGGATATTTTAACCCAGCCCTTTATTGCGACCATTCCGTCCTTCGCGTCTATGCCCGCGGCTATCCTCCCCGGGTATTTTCCGCATAATCTTTCCACCAATCCCGGGTCTTCATACGCCGCCGTACCGATGACGACGCGCCTTACCCCCTTAAGCGCGAGATACCTTTCGGCGGTGGACGAGTCCCTTATGCCCCCGCCTATCTGGACCGGGACCTTTAGAGAGGACGCTATCTTCTCGACAACGCCGGAATTTACCGGTTTACCCTCGATGGCGGCGTCGAGGTCCACGAGATGTATGAGTTCCGCGCCCTCGTCCTCCCACCTCAAGGCTACTTCCACGGGGTTTTCCGAGTACACGGTCTCCGCGTCCATCCTTCCCTGCGCGAGGCGGACGCATCTGCCGTTTTTTATGTCTATCGCGGGTATTATCAGCAAGGTTTTTTTCTTACGCCGCCCATCACCACTTTGGACACGTTGGCTTTGAATGCTATGGAGAAAGCCCTGTCCAAAGTGGTGATGGATTCAGCGCATCAGAGTAAAGTTCTTAAGCACCTTAAGCCCCGGATTCTGGCTCTTTTCAGGGTGGAATTGGGTTGCGAGGATGTTATTTTTCGAGATGCTGCTCGTAAATTCCACCCCGTAGCCGGTCGTGGTAAGCGGGATAGACGGGTCTGAAGGCTCGGCATAGTAGGAGTGCACGAAATAGAAAAAAGAGCCGTCGGGTATACCGTCGAGGAGAAGAGAATCTTTCCTTCTCTCTATGCTGTTCCATCCCATGTGGGGGACCTTTAACTCCCCTCCGTTTTCCTTAAGATGCGCCGGGAATCTCAGGACCCTGCCTTTTATTATGCCGAGCCCCTTAAAGACCCCCCCCTCGTCGCTCTCATCAAAGAGTAACTGCAGCCCAAGGCATATCCCCAGAAAAGGTTTTCCGGATTCGATGCTTCTCGTTATAACGTCTATAAGGCCGTAGGCTGTGAGGTTCGTCATGCATTCCTTGAACGCGCCCACCCCCGGAAGCACCACGCGGTGAGCATCGTTTATAACCTTTGGGTCCCTCGTTACGACCGCGTCCGCGCCTATTCTCTCGAACGCCTTACCTACGCTTTTTAAGTTCCCCATGCCGTAGTCGACTATGGCTATCACAGTTTCCCTTTGGTTGACATCACACCTTTAATCCTCGGGTCTTTTTCCACCGCCTCCTTAAGCGCCCTTGCGAGCGCTTTGAAAACGGCCTCGATTGAGTGATGCCGGTTCTTCCCGTAGCGGAGTTCCGCGTGGAGGTCCATCCCTGTCTCATTTGAGAGGGCCTTCAGGAATTCCTCTGTAAGGCCCATGTCGAACTCGTCCCTGGATTTTATGCCAAAGCGGGCTGCTACCTCTCTGCCTTTTCTAAAAGAGCCGAAGCCTTCAGGGGTTATGAACCTTAGATAAGGCCTTCCGCCCATATCGAGGACTACCGTTGCGAGCGCATCCATCATAGGCACGCTGGAAGCGCCGTATCTCCTGATACCCTTCTTATTCCCAAGCGCTTTTTTTATCGCATCCCCGAGTGTAAGCCCAACGTCCTCGACCGTGTGGTGGAAATCCACATCTATGTCCCCCCTTGCCTTTATCTTGATGTCGAAGAGGCCGTGCTTTGAGAAAAGAGATAACATGTGGTCGAAGAAAGGTATGCCCGTCTTTATGTCGCTTAGGCCCCTCCCGTCGAGATTCAAATCGAGAGTGATGTCCGTTTCCGTTGTTTTTCTCTTTACCCTCGCGGTTCTTGGCATGGAGTCCTCCTTAAAAAAGTTTCCCTCAGAGCCTTATCCGTACGCTCTTTGCGTGCGCCTCTAACCCCTCGATGGAGGCGAGCCTTTCTATCGAAGGCCCTAATTTTCTAAGCGCCTTCCTTGAAAATCTTACGACGCTTGTTGATTTTACGAAGTCGTAGACCCCGAGCGGCGAGGAAAAGCGCGCAGTCCCCGCGGTCGGAAGCGTGTGGTTCGGCCCGGCCAGGTAGTCCCCCGCGGCCTCGGGGGTGTAGGGGCCTAAGAATACGGCGCCTGCGTTGCGGATTCGTCTTAGAAGGGCAAGCGGCTTTTTCACCTGGAGTTCGAGGTGTTCCGGCGCGATTGCGTTTACAAGTTCCGTTATCCTGTCGAGGACAGGGACGACGAATATCACACCGCGGCGTTCGATGGAAACCTTCGCAATGGACCGGCGCTTGAGTTTTTTAAGCCCGCTCTGGACCTCTTTTCTGACCCTTTCCGCCATTAATGGGGAAGTCGTGATAAGGATAGAGGATGCGAGTTCGTCATGTTCCGCCTGCGACAGGAGGTCCATTGCGATATATGCGGGGCTGCCGCTTCCGTCGTTTACTATGATGACCTCGCTCGGACCAGCAACCATGTCTATATCCACTTTTCCGAATACGAGTTTCTTCGCGGTCGCCACGTATATGTTGCCGGGGCCCACTATCTTATCTACCCGCGGCACGGTCTCCGTGCCGTAAGCCATGGCGGCTATCGCCTGCGCGCCGCCGGTTCTAAAAACGCCGTCCACCCCGCATATGGAAGCCGCCGCGAGGACATAGGGGTTTATGTCATCCCCGCAAGGCGGCGTACACATCATAATCTCATCCACGCCGGCAACCCTTGCCGGGACCGCGTTCATAAGGACGCTCGACGGGTAAGAGGCCTTCCCGCCCGGCACATAGATGCCCACCCTTTCGAGCGGGGTTATCCTGAGCCCCAATGTTATTCCGTTTTTTTCCGTAACGCTCCATGAGTCTTCTTTCTGCCTTCTGTGGAACGCCTCTATCCTTTTTTTCGCGAGTCTCAGGAGTTCCATGTCTTTTTCCGGTATCTTCTTAAGCGCCCTCCCGATATCGCTTTTTTTAACCCTTATCCGGCCCCTTATATCGACCCCGTCGAACCTTTTGGTGAGTCCTACGAGGGCCATGTCTCCCCTTTTTCTGACGTCCCGGAGTATTTCCCTTACGGAACCCTCGACACCTTCTCCCTTGCCGTCTCCCCTCGTGAGGACGCCCTTCATGACCTTTTGGAAATTCCCGTCTTTTATATTTACTATCTTCATCTTTCCTTCTCAGCCCGAGATATACTTGGAGAGCCTGTCCACGAGTTCCTTTATCCTCTTCGGTTTTGTCTTGAGGCTCGCCCTGTTGCACACGAGGCGGGATGATATTTCCATTATCGTCTCGACCTCCAGGAGGCCGTTTTTTTTCAGGGTTTCGCCTGTCTGGACAAGGTCCACTATCCTTTCGCAAAGCCCCAGAAGGGGGGCGAGTTCTATGGAGCCGTAGAGTTTTATTATCTCGACCTGGATGCCTTTCTTAAGGAAGTGCCGCAGGGTTATGTTCGGGTATTTTGTCGCAACCCTTATGCGGGTCCAGTGGCGCGGGTTGTCTCCCGCCTTAAGCCCTTTAGGTTCGGCAACCACCATCCTGCAGCGCCCTATCTTGAGGTCCATCGGCTCGTAGAGGTCTTTTGCCTGCTCGGTGAGGACGTCCCCTCCGGCAACCCCCGCGTCTGCCGCTCCGTATTCGACATACGTCGGCACGTCCTGCGCCCTTACAAGCATGAACCTTACGGACTCTTTCCTGTTTTCGAATATGAGACGCCTTTCATCGGAGAGGATATCCCCCGTAATGATGCCGGCCCTGTTAAAGAGTTCCACCGTCTCTCTCAATGTGCGCCCCTTTGGAAGGGCTATGGTGATGGGTTTTATTTTTTTCATATCTTCCCGTGAAAACCTTATAAACATGAACCGTGTTGCAAGTTCTTCAAAAGGGGTTTGGGGGAGATTGCCCGCGGGAATCTTTTCCTCAAGACGCCTTCACCCTTTTTATGCATGCGCCGAGCGCTTGGAGTTTTTTTTCTATGTTCTCGTAACCCCTGTCTATGTGGTATATCCTCGATACCTCGGTGGTTCCGCCGGCAACGAGCCCGGCGAGCACGAGCGAGGCACTCGCCCTTAAGTCCGTTGCCATGAGCGGGGCCCCGCTCAAGTTCTCCACCCCTCTTATTATGGCGTTCCTTCCGTCTATGGTTATGTCGGCCCCCATCCTCTTAAGTTCCGCCGTATGCATGAACCTGTTTTCGAATATCGTCTCGGTTACCACACTCAGGCCGTCCGCAACGGACATCATCGCGACGAACTGGGCCTGCATATCCGTCGGGAAACCCGGATAGGGGTGTGTTTTTACATCAACGCTTCTGATAGGCCAGTTCCCCGCCACCCGCACCCCGTCTTTCTCGACGGTGATATCGGCCCCGGCCTCTTTAAGTTTCCCCGAGAGGGCGTCCAGGAAATGGTGCGGGCAGTTTTTTATGAGCACGTTGCCCCTCGTCATGGCGGCCGCCACCATGAATGTGCCCGCCTCTATCCTGTCCGGTATCACGCTGTGCGTTATGGGCTTGAGTCCCTCTACGCCCACAATCTTTACGGTGTCTGTGCCCGCGCCCTCTATCGCGGCGCCCATCTTTTTAAGGGCCGCGGCGAGTTCCCCAACCTCGGGTTCGATGGCCGCGTTCTCGATTATGGTCTCTCCGTCCGCGCAGACCGCGGCGAGCATAAGGTTCTCCGTGCCGGTGACCGTCGGCTGGTCGAGGCATATCTGGGCCCCCTTAAGCCTTTCGGCCTTTACGACCACGTATCCGTGTTCTATCTCCACCTCCGCCCCCATCTTGGCCAGTCCCGTAAGGTGGAGGTTTACCGGCCTGGCGCCTATGGCGCACCCGCCCGGCAGGCTTACCCGTGCCCTCTTAAACCTCCCCACAAGCGGGCCCAGCACGAGTATGGAGGCGCGCATGGTCTTCACGAGTTCGTAGGGGGCCTCGTATCTATTTATTTTCGATGCGTCTATCTTCAGTATGCCCTTTCCGGCGTCGAGGGAACTCTCGCACCCCATGAAAATAAGAAGGTCATTGAAAGTCTCTATGTCCTTCAGAGACGGCACACCCGTGAAAGTGTTCGGGCCGTCGGTCAGCAGGGCCGCGGCCATAAGGGGCAGGACCGCATTTTTCGCCCCGCTTACCGTAACGGTCCCCATGAGCCTATTTCCGCCTTCGATTATGAACTTTTCCATGGGCCCTAACCCCTCGCTTCCGTTTGGAGGTTCTTCAGCGCCTCTGTCTGGTAATGGGTTATGAGATGGTCTATGAGTTCCACGAGGTCCCCGTCCAGTATTTCGCCGAGCCTGTGGAGCGTAAGGGCGACCCTGTGGTCGGTGACGCGGTTCTGGGGGAAGTTGTATGTCCGGATCTTCTCGGAGCGGTCTCCCGTGCCCACCATGTCCTTTCTCTCCTTTGCGATCTTTTCGTGCTGCTCCTGCATTTTCTTGTCGAGGAGTCTTGTCAGGAGTATCTTCATGGCCTTCTGGCGGTTTTTATGCTGGCTCTTCTCATCCTGACAGTTTACGACTATGCCGCTCGGGATATGCGTCATCCTTACGGCGGTTTCGACCTTGTTGACGTTCTGGCCCCCGTGGCCCCCGGCCCTGAACGTATCTACCCGGATTTCGTCGTCCTTCACATCCGCCTCCACCTCTTCGGCCTCGGGCATGACGGCGACGGTTACGGTCGAGGTGTGGCGCCTTCCCGAGGCCTCTGTCTCAGGGACCCTCTGCACCCGGTGGACCCCGCCTTCGTATTTCAGGCGTGAGTAGGCGCCTTTTCCCTCTATCATTGAAATGATTTCCTTGTATCCGTTGAGGCCGGTCGCGGAGGAACTCAAGACCTCCACCTTCCAGCCCTGCCTCTCCGCATAGCGGCTGTACATCCTGAAGAGTTCGGCCGCAAAGAGCGCGGATTCCTCCCCCCCGGCCCCGGCCCTTATCTCTATCATTATGTTCTTTTCGTCGTTCGGGTCCCTGGGCAAGAGCATTATCCTGAGTTTTTCCGTGACGGCCTCTTTTTCCTTCTCGAGGGCGGAGAGTTCCTCCTTCGCGAGCCCTTTTAATTCCTCGTCCACGCCTTCCATGACCTCCCTGTTCCCCCTTATATCTTCTTCTATCTTCTTGAGTCCGCGGTAGACCTGGACGACCTGCCCGAGGGAGGAGTTCTCTATGGCATAGGCGCGGTACCTTGACTGGTCCGCGATAACCGAGGGGTCGCTCATGAGCGCGGAGAGTTCGGCGTGTCTTTTTTCTATCTCTTCGAGTCGTTCGAGCAGCATGGTAAACTTTCTTAAAATACAATCAGTTGAGGTTGTTTAAAAGTTTCCGGAGAGAGCGGGCATTCCGTTCAAGAGGACGGGAGAGGGGAGAGGTTCTTGAACTTTTCTCTTATCTCCCCCGGCATTCCGCAAGTCATCTCTCCCTCGCTGCACGGGCCGCTTACGCATGCGGGCCCGGCGGATGAGAATATTACCGGGGCCTCTTTTTTTGCGAGCGCGAGCATGCGCGTTGCCATCTCTCGTATCTCCCACTGCGCCCTTTCGCAGCACCTTAAGTTAAAGAAGTGGAGGAGTTCCCGCGCGTTCATCGTTACTATAATCTTTGTGCATGCGGCATTCGGGAGTATGTAGCGCGCGTCTTCCTTCGGTATGCCGGCCTTCGTCATCTCGCGGTATAAGGCGTATACCCGCGAGGCGTGGTCTTTAAATTTTTTGCTCATCGCCGCGTCTCCCTCTATCGACGGGGGGATGACATACTCGTTTGCCTTCGGGCTTACGTAGCGCTGGCTCTGCTGCGAGTATGAGGCGAGGCGGTGGCGCACCAGTTGATGCGTTGTCGCCCTGGATACGCCCTCTATCCCGAAGGTGAAACCCGCGTGCTCAAGCACGGACGTGTGCCCCATCTTCAGTATCTTCCCGAGAAACTTCTCAAGGGATACGCCTTTCACCCTGTCTTCGAGTTCCCCGACGGTAGAGTCCGAATAACAGAGTTTTGCGGAAAGGGCGATCGTTTTTTCGGGATTGGGCGTGAAATTGAGGAGAGTTACCTTCACAACATCTCCAGAGAAATAACGGGATGCCATCCTCGCCGGAGGATGCCGGGGGATGCCGGGGCTGCGGGGGGTCAGTTCCCGCCCTCTTTTTTTGCGTATTTGCGCCTGAATTTTTCAATCCTGCCCGCCGTATCCATGAGTTTCTGCTTCCCGGTGAAGAGGGGATGGCAGTGTGAGCATATCTCGACATGGATTTCTTTTTTTGTCGAACGGGTTTCGACCTCAAAGCCGCACGCGCAGCGCACCTTCGCGGTCTCGTATGCGGGGTGTATGCCTTCCTTCATGAAAGTTGCTCCTCCCTTGTAATTTAAGTTGGTTATATTAACAATTGCCCTGTTGGAATGCAAGGGGAA
>JACRCB010000158.1 GCA_016219165.1 Deltaproteobacteria bacterium
ATGGGATGCATGGGGGATATGGTTTTTTAAAGCGAGAGTGTTCTTTACTGACGGCAAGGTATCGCGTGATTTTCTTCTCAACGGTTCGTTCAACTATGCCCACCCCGATTATCCGCTTCTGGTGCCGCTGTCGGTTGCGTGGCTCTACACCTGCCTCGGCAGGGTCAACGACCAACTGGCAAAGGTCATATACCCCCTGCAATATCTCTCCTTGCTGATGGTCTTCCACTACATGGCGGAAAAGGCCTCTTCCCGCCGCAACGCCTCTTTATTTACGGCCCTGCTGGCCCTGACCCCCATAGTCACCATCCACGCCGGAGGGCTCCCCTCAAGAGATTTTGTCGGTTACGCCGACTTAACGCTGTCGATATATTTCGCTGGAGCGGGCGGCTTCTTTTATCTGTATATCGTGGCGGAAGACCGTTTTTTTCTCATAATCTCCGCTTTGTTCCTCGGTATGGGCGCGTGGACAAAAAACGAGGGGCTCGTGTTCGCCCTTATCGGGGGCGGACTCGCGGGGGCGTATCTTTTGAGAAAAAAACGGACCCCGGAGATTTTAACTGCGGCGTGCATCCTCGTAATACTGGCGGCGCCGTGGCTCGTCTACAAGGTTTATCTTAATATAACCAGCGAGTATGCCGGCAATATGAAAATAGCGGCCGTCCGAAGCAACATAAACCGCCTGCCGTTTATACTTGCGGGCATGAAGTATAATATGTTCGGAAACATAGCGCTTTATAACTTCACGTGGTACGGCTATGCGTTGACATCTTTAATGAACTGGCGCGGTTTTTTCCGCAACCGCCTTATATTCCTGCACGCCATGCTTTTTCTGCAGTTCGGAGCCTATATATTCGTATATATTATCAGCCCGAGCGACATAAACTGGCAGATAAGTACCTCCCTCGACAGGCTCATACTCCACATGGTGCCGTTTGCATTGTTGATTGCGGCCATAAATACCGGCATACTGAGCGCGGGGTGTTGTGAAAAAACTTGAAGGACTGAGGTAAGATGAAAGAAACATTATACGGCATCATACTCGCGGGCGGGGTGGGGAGCCGTTTCTGGCCGCTGTCGAGGGTTACGTCCCCGAAACAACTTTTGAAGATAGCCGGGGACGAGAGCCTTTTGAAAACAACCATCAAGAGGCTCTCCCCTTTGATACCGCAGAGAAGAATCTCCATCGTTACGAACTCGGCACAGGCCGAGATTATAAGGCTCCACCTTTACGACGCGGGGCACCCATCCGAAGGATGGGTCGGGGGCCGGGGCGTTGAATTGGTTGTCGAACCTTTCGGGAGGAACACCGCGCCCGCAATAGGGCTTGCCGCGCTTAAACTCCTCCAAAAAGACCCGGATTGCGTAATGGCCGTGCTCCCCTCTGACCATCTCATAGCCCGGGGGGAAACCTTTAGAAGAACACTCCGGGCCGCGGCCGCGGCCGCGAGGGAAGGGTATCTCGTAACCTTCGGCGTAATACCCACAAGGCCCGAAACAGGCTATGGATACATAAAGACAGGGGGGGCAATCAAAACCCTGAACAATATAAAGGTAAAAAAAGTCGAGAGGTTCGTTGAAAAGCCGGAATTGAAAAAGGCGAAAAGGTATCTGAAAGAAGGCGGCTACTACTGGAACAGCGGCATATTCGTATGGAAGGCAGGGAAAATCCTCGATGAGATAAGGCTATTTCTGCCTTCTCTATATAAAAATCTCCTCTCGATACAGAGGGGCGCGGCGATTGAGGAGGCTTATGAAAAGATGGAATCCATTTCCATAGACCACGGGGTCCTTGAAAAAACGGAAGATATTGCCGTGATAGAGGCTGACTTCCCATGGTCGGACATGGGCTCGCTTAACTCGCTTAAGGAGGTCTTCTCTCCGGACAGGGACGGCAACATCATGAAAGGCCGCGTTGTGGATATAGGGAGCAAACGCTCCTTCATAATAGGCTCGGACAGGGTCGTGGCAACAATCGGGCTAAAGGACATGATACTCGTCGACACCCCGGACGCAACACTCGTATGCCCCAGAGACAGGACGCAGGAAGTAAAAGAGGTCGTGGACGTACTGAAGAAAAGGGGTTACGCGGAGCATGAATCTCACATAACGGTTGAGAGGCCGTGGGGCGCCTATACCGTGCTGGAAGCCGGGGACCATTACAAGATAAAGAAGGTGATGGTCCTGCCGGGGAGGAGACTGAGCCTGCAGATGCACCGGAAAAGGAGCGAGCACTGGGTCGTAATCTCAGGTGCTGCGAGGGTCGAAAGGGATGGGAAGGTTTTCATGGTAAAAGAAAACGAGAGCACATTCATACCGAAGGGCGCAAAACACCGCCTCGGAAACCCCTCCAGAAAAAAACCCCTCGAGCTTATCGAGGTCCAGAACGGGAGTTACGTGGGAGAGGACGACATAGTGAGGTTCAAGGACGACTACGAAAGGGGGTGAGGCTGCGAAAGGGGCATATCGAGGTCCCGTTATCTAATCTTCTTGATGGTCCTTTCAAGTTCCTTTCTGTTGATAACCCTCATTACGGTCACGAGTTGTCCCGCAACCCTATACAGCACCCGGTAGTCGCCCGACCTCAGACGGTAAAGCGGAGGGTTGAAGCCCTTGAGTTTTTTTATATTATTGCCGCCCGGAAGGGGATTGTGGCCGAGTTTCCTGACATCCGAAATAATCTGGCCATTGTCGTGGATGGCGTCGAGGTCCTCAACCGCCGCCCTTGTTATCTGAACGCCGAACTTCCCCAAATCACCTGCCCCCGGACAGGTAGGCATCGAGGGAAACGACCCTGCCGGCCTTTACGTCTTCCTCGGCTTTTGCTATCTTCCTGCGCAGGGAGGGGCTGTTCTCGATGATGAAGTCCTCGAGCCCGTCTTCCGTAAGGGGCGTTATGGCCGCCCTGGGCTTGCCCCTGAGCGTGATGATTACGGGCTCCCCCCCGGCTACCACGCGGAGAAGTTCGTTCGTCCTGTTCTTGAGTTCGACTGTATTCGCCACCTTCATGACCATCCCTCCATATGGCTATTATAATGGCTATGTAGCCGGAAGTCAATTAGAAGTTTTGCAGGTGTCAAGGCAATTTAGAAATGTCCTATTCTTGGCAAAGTAGAAATGTCCTATTCGGTTAGTATAGGTAATGCCTCCCTTGGCGGGAGAGGCTGTCTGTTTTGCCACCGTCTCCAGGGGTGGTCCTTGGAAGGAACACA
>JACRCB010000159.1 GCA_016219165.1 Deltaproteobacteria bacterium
GAATACATGCCAATCCTTCTTATGTGCGCGCCTGTCTCGGTGTCCCTGAATCCGGAAGCCGTCACAAGACGCTGCGTTATCTCCTTGCTGACTTCCTCCACAAGTTTTAACGCCCCGGCCAGTTCCTGCGTCCTTTTCATCACCTCTTCCTCGAGTTGCCTTTTGTAGTTCTTTTCCATCTCCAAGAGTCTGTGATAATTGATTGCCTTCTTTAAGATGTTCAGTAAATACGCCGGCTTAAAAGGCTTTACAATGAAATCATGGGCGCCTCTATGTATGGCGTCGATTGCCACATCCAGTTCCGCGTAGGCCGTCATGAGTATTACCGGAAGGTCTTTGTTGAACTCGCGCACCTTTTCAAGGAGCTCGATGCCTGTAATCTTCGGCATCTTTATATCCGTAAGCACAACGTCAAAGGAACTTTCCCTTGCCTTGATTACCGCCTCTTCCGGGTCGTTGCACGGCTCCACACGATAACCCCATTCCCTAAGGAGCGCCGCGGTGCTGTCGAGGACAAAAACATTATCGTCTACAACGAGTATCCTTGCGTCCGGGTCTTCAGGACTCATATACCCCCCTGTGTCCTTTCTTGGAAACCTCTGCCGCGGCCTTATCTGTCCAGTACTTCTCTAACCTTCCTCAAAAACTCCGCCGGCATGAAAGGCTTCGAGAGAAAATCCAACTTCTCCCCGATAAGGCCCTGTCTATGGATAATCTCGCCGGAGTAGCCGCTTGTAAAAATGACCTTGACGCCTGGCATTATCTTTCTTAAATCGTCATAGGCGTCTTTCCCGCCTTTGCGGGGCATTACGATATCGAAAACAAGAAGGTTTATCTTCCCACTGTTTTCATTGAACTTATCCACGGCATCTTCCCCGTCCACCGCCTCTATCACCTTATAGCCGTACTCTTCGAGCATTGTCTTTGTAAGTCTTCTCGCATCCGGGTCGTCCTCCGCCAGAAGTATGGTCTCCGTGCCGCCGCGCGGGAGAGCGGCTTCCTTAATTCCGGCTTCAAAAATCCCTGATTTATCTATCGGAATATATATCTTGAAACTCGTCCCCTTGCCGGGTTCGCTATAGACATTGATATAGCCCTCATGCTGTTTGATTATCCCGTATACTATCGAAAGCCCGAGCCCCGTGCCTTTCCCGACCTCTTTTGTCGTAAAGAAAGGCTCGAATATCCTTTCCCTCGTGGCCTCATCCATTCCCGTGCCGGTGTCCATAACGGTGAGCAGGGCATACCTTCCGGGCTTTCCGTAAGGGTGAATTTCCATAAACTTGCTGTCCAGGGCCACAACCTCCGTAGATATGTATAATGACCCTCCCTCGGGCATGGAGTCCCTCGCGTTTGTAGCGAGGTTTACAATGACCTGCTCCATCTGGCCTCTGTCCGCCATTATTGTAATCTCCTCCCCTGAGAGTTTCACCTTAAGGCCGATATTTTCTCCGATGAGCCTTAATAAGAGTTTTTCAACACCTTTTATAATGTCATCCAAAGACACGGGCTTTATATCTACCGCCTGTTTTCTGCCGAATGCGAGCAGACCTTTGATGAGATTAACCGCCATTTCCGAGGTGCTGAATATCTGCCGGATGTAAGGGAGCAGCGGGGAATTCTTATCCAGCCTCATCTCCATGATTGCCGCGGAACTGATTATGGCTGTAAGGAGGTTATTGAAGTCATGGGCAATCCCGCCGGTTAATTGCCCTATGGCCTCCATCTTCTGCATCTGCCTTATCTGCGCCTCGAGTTTCGCCTTCTCCTCCTCGGCGCGCTTGTGCCGGATTACCGAGCCGAGTTGGGCGGCAACCCCGGAGATGATGTTTACCTGCCGCTCATCTTCTTCACCCGGTTCGAACATGTAAAATACCATGACGGCGAGCACTTCATCGTCCGCGACTATGGGAATCGCCGCCCCGGCTCCAAAACCGGCTTCCTTCGCGGCCTCGGCGCGAAGATATGCATGCCCGTCAACGCTTACGTCCTTAAGCCACTCCGCCTTTTTTGACAGCCATACCCTGCCCGGCAGGCCCGCGCCCGGGGGGAATGTGAACTGCATACTTATTTTGTGGAATGCATCCATAGCGTCTTTCCTTATAATCCCGGCTTCACTGCAATGGCAATCCTCGCTGTGTTCAAGGACTTTCCCGTCGGAACGCGGAACCCATGCTTCGCCGTAAACCCAGTCTGAGATTTCGCATATCTTCTCAAGCGTCGTCTCCATGGCCGAGTGCATATCCGGGGCCTCTGCAACCGAGAGCGCGATTGTATTGAGGAGACGCACCTCTTTCTCCGCCTGCTCGCGCTTTTTCTCCTGCTCGATGAACTCAACGGCATAAGAGATGTCGCCGGCCATCCGTAAGAGGAGTTCGACGTTTTCGTCGTTGAACCAATCCAGTTTGCTCGAGCAGAAGTTTAAAGCCCCGATGACGTGTCCCCGCACGCGCAGCGGGAAAGCGCCGTAAGAGCGGCATCCGTATTTTACCGCCAGGTCGCGCCACTGCCCCATGCGGGGGTCGTTTTCAATGTCATTGCAGATGTCGTATCTGCCCTCCCTTATGGCGATGCCGGCCGGGCCCGCATCCTGCGCAATATCTTCCGCGCCGTGGAGGTTGGCGAAGTATTCCGCCCTGACGCCATGATGGGCAAGGTGTTTAACGGATGTGGTGCCGGGGACGACAATCCCCACCCATGCGGCGCTGAATAACCCCTCCCCTACGGAGATGCGGCATGTCTCCTCATAAAGTCTCCCGGCCTCCCGGACGTGGACAATCGTCTCGTTTATTTCAACAAGGACCGTATAGAACCTGTTAAGGACGGTTATCCTCTCCTCCCTCTCCTTAAGGGACTGAAAAGACCCTTGAAGTTTTACGGCCATGTCGTTGAAGGCGGTTCCTATCTGCGAAATTTCGTCACCCCCCGCTTCCGTCTCGACCCGTTCGTCCAGATTGCCGGCGGCTATCCTGCGGGCCGCATCGGCAACCTTCAACACCGCCCTCGCGATTGTTCCGGAAATGACGATACTAAGCGTTATGACCACGATTATTCCGCCTGCAATAAACGGGAACACCACGAGCGCAAGCCTGTCCACCGGGGCGAAGACCTCTTTTTCGGGAAGGGAGACGATTATCGCCCAGCCCGGTTCTCTTATATACGCCGACGCCCCGACCCTTTTGTCGCCCGCCATGCCGGTATATTCCATTGCAATCTCTTTGCCGGCGGAGAGGGTATCCTTGACGATATCAACGTCGGCGCGGACGTTGAAAAGTTCGGGTGCGCTGGAAAAAATGACCGTCTTATCACTGTCAACAACATACATCTTCCTCTGTCCATCGACAGCGCCTCCGGCGGTAGATTTCGCTCTCCTGCCGGTCAGTATGCCGTCTATCGCGGTTGCCTTGAAACTGACGGCGATTACGCCGAGGAATGCATTTTTTTGCCCGCCGGCGACCGGCGCGGAGACGGTGAAATGCCGCTCTCCGAAAAGGCTGTCTATGGTTGAGACAGATACCCTTTCCTTCCCGTCAATGAAATAACCGGGCTCGACCAAACCTTTCCTCAGACGCTCCGGGTCCGTAGAGGCGACGAACCTCCCCTCTTTATCAAAGACGAAGATATCGAGGATATCCCTGTCGACAGGCGCTTTTTCTTTTTTTAGATAACGGTTGAGGGCGGCCGCGGGGGCTGTCTGTTTTGGCTGCCGGTTTATCTTTTCGAGGCTTGAGACAATAAATTCAGCGGAGCCGAAATCAATGACCCTCGCCTCCTTTTCATCGAGGAGCGCCATGACCTGCGCGTCTATGCCGTAAACGATTGTCCTGAGGGTAATTTAGGACTCTTCCCTTACGACCTGTCTTCCTTCATAATAGACGACAAGGCTTATAATCCCCAGAGGGATGATTACAAGGGCCACTACCCATAAAAGGATCCTTTTTCCGAGCCGGCTGAACATATTCCACCTTGCCGCCTTTTAAGACATATTTCTCTCGAAGCAACATTTGAAAAAACGCCGCAGGCAGTCCCAGGAAGTCGCAGCGACAATTCCACCCCTAACGGGCGGTATGACGGCGGACGACCTCACGCAATGCCCGCCTCCCTGTGTTTGCCCGCAATCGAGGAGGCAAGGTTTTCAAGCGCCCTCATGTCCTCCTCTTTAGGCCGGCCCTTTATGACGACCGGCTCGAGCATCTCGACTTTAAGGTTGGGCATGACCCCGCGTATATCCTCCACCATCCTCCCTCCCCATCCGTAAGAACCGACAATCGAGGCGAACTTGAGTTTCGGCCTCATGGCGTTCATAAAAAAGGCGGCGGACACGGCCAGGGGATGGGCGCTTGTAAGGACCGTGGGGGAGCCTATGACGATGGTCGCCGCATCGACGAGCGCCATGGCGAGTTTCCCCGTGTCCGCCGCCGTAAGGTTGAACCTCTCGACCCTTATGCCGTTCTTCGCGAGGGCCTCGGAGAGGCAATCGACCATCAACTGCGTCGAGCCGTGCATCGTTACATAGGGAAGCACCACCGTATTTGCGAGCGCATCCGAGACCCATTCCCCGTGGGATTTAAGGATGCATCCCGGCTCATTGTGGACCGGCCCGTGGCTCGGCGCTATCATGTCTATGGCGAGGCCCTTTATCTTCTCCGCATGTTTTCTTATCGTCGTCCTAAACGGCATCATCACCTCCGCATAGTACCTCTTCGCGGCCTCGCAGACCCTCGAGTAATCTTTCTCATACAAACCCGATGTTGCGAGATGAGAGCCGAAGAGGTCGCAGGTAAAAAGAATCCTGTCCTCACTGAGATACGTTAACATCGTCTCCGGCCAGTGAACCCACGGGGCGTGGATGAACTCGAGGGTCTTACCCCCGATGGATAAGGTCTCCCTGTCGTTTACCGTAACAATCCTTTCTTCGGGTATGTGCAGGTGGTCCATGAGCAGCCCCTTGCCCTTGGGCGAGGTTACGACCTTTGCATCGGTGTATTTAGCAAGCACCTGTGGGATAGTCCCCGAGTGGTCCTGCTCGGCGTGGTGGGATACGATGTAATCAATATTCTCAACGCCCTCGAGCCGTGACATGAGGATGTCCGATTTGGACGGGTCAACGGTGTCCAGAAGGACGGTCTTTTCTTTCCCATAGACAAGATACGCATTGTAACTTGTCCCGTCCGGGATTGGGATGAGGGAATCGAAAAGCCTCCTGTCCCAGTCAACGGCCCCTACCCAGAAGATGTCGTCTTTTATTTTTATCTTTTCCATCTTCATATCTTCTCCTCTCTTACCTCCGTCGTAAAAGTCTATTATCAATCATATCACAATTTCCGGGATTTAAAAGTTTTTGCATGGGTAATATCCCTGCAAAAACAGGGGTATTACGGGGTTTTATCCGCCTTTTTAAGCCCCAACGAATCCCGCCCTGAGCCTGTCTGCGTGCCACGCCTGTCTGCCGTAGCACAGGCAGGCCCGCAGCGAGCGGAGTGCAGCCGGATTAGAATGGCAGGGGGGGGAAGAAGTTTGCGGGAACCCTCGCCGCCGTTACCGGGAACGGCTGAGGAAAAACCCCTCATGGGATAAACTTCTCCACCGCCACAAGCCACTTCCAGAGGGTATCCTC
>JACRCB010000164.1 GCA_016219165.1 Deltaproteobacteria bacterium
GGGGATTTCGCAATAGTCGTTGCAAACATCCAGGCGGATACGTTGCTCTCCCTCTCTCCGGCGCTGGCCGGGAAGGTACGGCCCGGCGGATTTCTGCTCCTCTCCGGGATACTGAAGGAAGAGGCAAGGGGGATTGAATCCGCTTATTGCAATGCAGGGCTTAAGCCGGTCAAAACATTAACGGAGAAGGAATGGGCGGCAGTTATCATGAAACGGTAAAGGATTTAATGGTATCCCGCTTCACAGGAGAAGGTTAGAGTGAGGTGTATTAAAAGATGAGGCGGTTTTTTGTTGAAGACATAAGAGAAGACTCCCTGTATGCGGAGATTAAAGGCGGGGAACTGAGACACTTAAACACGGTCTTAAGGCTCCGCAGCGGCGATGCCGTCGTTCTCTTTAACGGCCATGGGCTTGAGTTTGAAGGGAATATCGAATCCCTCGGCAAAAACTCCGCGGGGGTAAGGGTTGCCAGGAGGCTTGGATGTCTCGCCGAAAGTCCGGTTGATATAACGCTCCTCCAGGGTTATGTAAAGGGCGATAAGCCGGAGTTTGTCGTGCAGAAGGCAACGGAACTGGGGGTTAAGGATATAGTGTTTTATTCGGCTTCGAGGACCGTTGCGAAGTTCATGGATGAGGAAAAAAAGATTTCGAGGTTGAGAAAGGTCTCGATAGAGGCCCTGAAGCAATCCGGCAGGGGGTTTTTGCCGGGGATTTCTTTCATGCCCTTTGAAAATGCCGTCAAGGGATGGAAGGACAGATTAAGGCTCGTCCTTTACGAAGGGGAAGAGAGAAGGCATATAAAGGACTTGATAAAGGGCCGGAAAGCCGTTGTTGTCATGGTCGGGCCCGAAGGCGGGTTTTCGGAGGATGAGGTCAAGGAGGCCGGAAAGGAAGGCTTTATCCCGGCCGGCCTCGGCCCGAGGATACTGAGGGCAGAGACAGCGGCGGTCGCGGTTTTGTCCATTATACAATATGAAATGGGGGATATGGGGTGATGCCTCCGGTCTGTGTACCCGTTGCACCGCTCGAAGTGATAACAGCAGCGTTTAAGATAAGGATAACGTAAAGTGAAAGCGGCGCTTAATTCAAAATATACCGCCATCGCCATTATTATCGCGGTTTCCATCGGGGTCTATTTAAACACCCTGCCCAATGGTTTTGTTTATGACGACGAATTCCAGGTATTGAAAAACCTGTGGATTAAGGACGTAAGATATCTTCCGGAGATATTCCGTTCACATGTGGGGGCGCCTTTCGCAGGCGAGTTTGTCGGCGGCAGGGTTGCAAACTATTACCGCCCGGTGATGTATATAATATTGATGATTGATTATTATATCTTCGGCCTCAAACCGTGGGGGTTCCACCTCATAAACATATTATTCCACGCCGGCGTTTCGGTCCTTTTTTTCTTAATCGCCCCGTTATTCTTTGGCCAATCATCCCGCACCCCGGAAGACGGAGAGGGTTATAAACGGGCGTTCGCTTTAATTGCCGCCCTCCTCTTTTCAACCCACCCCGTCCACACGGAGGCGGTTGCATGGGTGAGCGGGATACCGGAACTTTCGTTTACCTTATTTTATCTCATCTCTTTCTATCTGTATATAAAGGCGGGCGAGGTCTGGGGAAAGAGGTCGATTCTATCCGTTATCTTTTTCTTCCTCGCCGCGCTCTCCAAGGAAACGGCCCTGACTCTGCCGATTCTATTATTGGCCTATGATTATTCACTGGCGCCTCCTCTTACTCCAAGGGAGAGAGGCAGAAGGCTGTGGCGGTACCTTCCCTATTTGATTGCGGCCGGAATTAATTTCATGCTTAGGACCTATGCCATTGGAGGGTTCGCTCCTTTAAAAAGGCACCCCGAGTTAAGCAACTACGGATACTTTATAAACATCTTCCCGTTATTCAGCAGGTATCTTGAGAAACTAATACTGCCCCTGAACTTGAACGCCTATTATGTCCTTCATCCGGCATCGTCCGTCTTTGAATGGAGGGTCATGCTTTCCGTTATAATTACGCTCTCCTTTATCCTCGGTGCGTATTTCCTGCGCAGGGTAAACAGGGCTGCTTTTTTCAGTCTTTTATGGATAGCCGTTCCGATACTTCCTGTCCTCTATATCCCTGCCCTCGGAGAAAACACTTTTGCCGACAGGTATCTTTATCTTCCGTCTGCGGGGTTTGTAATCCTGCTAACCCTTCTGCTGGAAAGGATTTATTATGGAAGGAAATTTTGGCGGCACACCCTTTCAGTGGCAATCTCCATATTGGTTGTCATAATCGGACTCTATTGCGCGGGGACGGTTAAGCGGAATACGGTTTGGAAAGATAATTACACCCTGTGGCTTGATGCGGTGGAAAAGTCGCCGGACGATGCCATCCCCCACGGCAGTCTGGCCAATGCCTATTTCGGCAGGGGGTTGATTGATAAGGCCGTAGAGCATTACGAGATTGCCCTGAGGCTGAAGCCCGGATTCTTTTATGGCCACACAAACCTGGCTATTGCCTACCAGGAGAAGGGATTGATTGATAAGGCCGTGGGTCATTATAAAATTGCTTTACGGCTGAGGCCGGATTACCCGGAACCCTACAATAATCTGGGCATCATATATGCCAGACAGGGCCTTTTTGACGAGGCGATAGCGGAATTTGAGACGGCGGTGCGGCTTGAGCCAAGATATGCGGAGGCCCAGAACAACCTCGGGCTGGCTTACCAGAATAAGGGTTGGACAGACAGGGCGATAGGGCAATATAAAACAGCCTTGACAATAAAGCCGGATTATCCGCAGGTGCACAACAACCTGGGCATGGCCTATGAAGAAGAGGGCCGGCTGGCCGAGGCGATAGAGGAGTATGGAACCGCATTAAGATTAAAGTCCGATTATGCAAATGCCCATTATAACATGGGGGATGCCTACTATAAGGAAGGCCGCTTCGACGAGGCGATTAAGGAGTTTCAGATGACATTGGAGTTGGAACCGGGCAATAGTGAGGCCCTCAAAAAGGTTGAAAATATTAAGGCAAGAAGCAAATAGGAGTTCCGAAAGGACTTATTTCTAAAGGGAGGCGTATCTTCCCCCCCCGTTCCTTGACAAAAACCCTTCCAGGTCATACATTAATTGATAAGCAGGCATAAAGGAAACCATGCGGCTCGAAAAGTTCACCATAAAATTCCAGGAGGCCCTGCAGGAGGCCCAGCGCGCAGCGGAAAGCGAAGGCCATCAGGAGGTTTCCCCGGAGCATCTCCTCCTCGCCCTCATCGTTCAGGAGGGAGGGACGATTGCGCCCATCCTCGAAAGGGTCGGGGTAAACCTTGCCCTTATAAGAAAGCAACTTAAAGAGGCCATAGGGAAACTTCCGAAGGTATACGGCGCGGGCGCCGAGGCATACATCTCTCCTTCCCTTAAAGACATGCTCGCCCTTGCGGAGAAAGAAGCAACGGAATTAAAGGACGAGTTCATCTCTACGGAACACATGCTCATCTCACTTACCGGAGACGGAAAGACGGAGGCCGGGAAAATACTTTCCTCGCACGGGGTAAACCGCGAAAACATCCTTAAGGCGCTCTTTGCGATAAGGGGCAGCCAGCGCGTCATTGACCAGACTCCGGAAGACAAGTATCAGGCGATAACCAAATACACGCGCGACCTCGTCTCGCTTGCAAAAAGGGGTAAACTCGACCCGGTTATAGGCAGGGACGACGAAATCCGCAGGGTAATACAGGTCCTTTCGAGGAGGACCAAGAATAACCCCGTTTTGATAGGCGAGGCCGGGGTCGGCAAGACCGCCGTAGCAGAGGGTCTTGCCCAGAGGATAGTCGCGGGAGACGTGCCTGAGGCCCTTAAAGATAAAAGGCTTCTCGCCCTGGACCTTGGCGCCCTCATTGCGGGAACAAAATACCGCGGGGAGTTCGAAGACAGGTTGAAGGCCATTTTAAGGGAGATAACCGATGCCGGGGGAGAGATTATCCTCTTTATCGACGAACTCCACACCCTCGTGGGCGCTGGTGCGGCCGAAGGCGCGCTCGACGCTTCGAATATGCTCAAGCCCGCCCTCGCCAGGGGGGAACTCAAGTGCGTGGGTGCAACGACAATCGACGAGTACCGTAAATACATAGAAAAGGACGCGGCCCTGGAGCGGAGGTTCCAGCCCATATACGTAAAAGAACCGTCCGTAGAGGATACGATAGCGATATTGAGGGGATTGAAGGAAAGGTATGAAGTCCATCACGGGGTGAGGATTGCGGACTCCGCGATAGTCGCGGCCGCAACCCTTTCCGCGAGATACATAACCGACAGGTTCCTCCCGGATAAGGCGATAGACCTGATAGATGAGGCCGCTTCCCGCTTGAGGATAGAAATAGACTCCATGCCCACGGAAATAGACGAGATAGAAAGAAAGGTCATACAGTTCGAGATAGAGAAAGAGGCCCTTAAAAAAGAGACCGACAGGGCGTCGCTCGAAAGGCTTTCAAAGATAGAAGGGGAACTCAAGAAACTTAAAAGCGAGAGCGCGCCCCTGAAGACCCACTGGAAAGAGGAAAAAGAGGTCATAGACAGGATAAGGAAGAGGAAGAAGGAGATTGAAGAGGTAAAAGCATCGGCCCGGCAGGCGGAGAGGGCCGGAGATTTGGGAAAGGCCGCCGAACTCAAGTACGGCCGCCTTGTTGAACTCGAAAGGGTTTTCAAAGAGGACCAGACGGAACTCCTGAAACTTCAAGGCAGTAAAAGGATGTTGAAGGAGGAGGTCGGCGGCGAGGACGTTTCTGAGGTAGTCTCGAAATGGACGGGCGTGCCGGTATCCCGGATGCTCGAGGGCGAGAGGGAGAAACTCCTCCGGATGGAGGGGGAACTCAGAAAAAGGGTCGTTGGCCAGGATAACGCGCTCGAGAAGGTCTCGAATGCGGTCAGGAGGGCGAGGGCCGGGCTTCAGGACATAAACCGGCCCATAGGGTCGTTTATATTCCTCGGCCCGACCGGGGTGGGCAAGACCGAGACGGCGAGGGCGCTTGCGGAATTTATCTTTGACGACGAAAAGGCGATGGTAAGGCTCGATATGAGCGAGTTCATGGAAAAACACACGGTCGCCCGTCTTATAGGCGCTCCACCCGGATATGTGGGTTATGAGGAAGGTGGTTATCTTACAGAGGCGGTAAGGAGGAGGCCCTATTCGGTAGTCCTCTTCGATGAGATAGAAAAGGCCCACCCTGAGGTCTTTAACATACTTTTGCAGATACTCGATGACGGAAGGCTCACGGACGGCCACGGAAGGACGGTGGATTTTAAGAATACCGTCATCATCATGACCTCGAACCTCGGAAGCCAGTACATAACGGAACTCGAAGAAAAGGACTATGAAGAGATACAAACGAGGGTCATGGATGTATTGAGGAGCACGTTCAAGCCGGAATTCCTCAACAGGATTGACGACATAATAATATTCCACCCGCTTACCAAAGACCACATGAAGGGGGTCGTTGAGATACAACTTAAGCGTCTGGAAAAACTGCTTAAAGAGAGAAAGATTGCGCTTGTCCTTACGGAGAAGGCAAAGGCGTATTTTGCCGAGGCCGGCTACGACCCTTCTTTCGGGGCGCGGGCCCTTAAGAGGCTCTTCCAGCGCGAGATCCAGGACCCCCTCGCCTTAAAGATACTCGAAGGGGAGTTTAAAGAGGAAGATACCGCGGTTGTCGATATTATAGAGGGGAAGGTAACCTTCAAAAAGGCCGGGGAGAAGAAGGAAAAGGCCTCCGGGGTTTCCCATTAGGGGAAATTTTTTGTAAAAAGTTTGTTGCGTTTAACCCAAGCCCCGGGCTTTGCTCCGGGGAAGCGCGTAGTCTATCCAACCCCATTCAAAGACTTTTGGCATGACCCGGACCGGCACGTCTTTTCGCCTCCCCCTCCCCCACTTGACAATACCTCAATAATAAAATATCATGATATAGTCGCAAAAAGTCGGCGGAGGGTGTTTTTGGCGCTCGTCAAATGGATACCGTTTAAGGACCTCCTTTCCTTTCAAGAGAGGATGAGCCATATCTTCGATGAGGCGTTTTCGCGGTTTGCCGGCATCATAGACCCCTCGAGGTGCGCATGGTCTCCCCATGCCGACATCTACGAGACAGTGGATAATATCGTCTTAAAGGTGGAACTGCCGGGCGTTTTGCCGGACAATGTTGTTGTGGAGGTAAAGGAGAATTGTCTTTCGCTTAAGGGGGAGAGGACGCTTAACAGGGAACTTAAAAACGAAAACTACCACAGGATGGAGTGTTCCTACGGCACATTCCATAGAACGTTCACGCTCCCTGCCGTTGTCGACAAAAACGGCATCAAGGCCAACTTCAAAGAAGGCGTCCTCGAGATAACCGTCCCCAAGGCGGAAGAAAAGGCCGCCAAGCACATAAAGGTCGAACCCGAATAGGCTCACCGGCAAGTCCCCCGGCAGTCCTAATGGAAGAGAAAGAAATAATCCCGGATTCCCAAACAGAACAGGCGGAAAGCAAAGAAACCGGCCCGGGCGAAGGGGCGCGGTTGCCCGCGGACTTCACCACCTTTATCCTCTCCCTTTCGACATCGGTTCTGATGCATCTGGGCGAGATAAAAAACCCGGTAACGGACAAGTTCGAAAAAGATTATCCGATGGCGCGGCACACGATAGACATAATCGGCATGA
>JACRCB010000165.1 GCA_016219165.1 Deltaproteobacteria bacterium
AACGACAACGCCGTCCGGAGCCGCCACCTCTATATGGTGTACGGCCTTATCTAAGATTATCTTGTTTTTTAAGAGGTGGTTAATAAGGGCTGCCCCCTCCCCCTTCCGGCCGCTTATTATCTCTTCGAGTTTGTCCCTTATAAACCCGTCGCTTGAAAAATCCTCGGCCCTCCTCTTCGACATCTCAATGAACTGATACAGACTGCCCTCATGCGTCTCGGCCAACGCGGTCAGGTCCCTCATTATAAGCCTTTCCAGATGTCTTCTGTTCTGCCTGTAGGTTACAAGGAATGTTGCGAGCAGGGGGAGGATTACGATGATTACCGAGATGAGCAATTTTTGCATTATGGAAAGGCGGTATCTTCGCATAAGAATAACCTTTACCCTAAATGGCAGGTTATATCAAGGTTCGGATAGAGTCTCATGGTGGCGCCGGGCCGGATAAGCCGTATGGGGTTGACAAATTAGATATAGCACACGAACTATGTATGGTCAACATTTGATTTAAATTCCGGCCTGTGGCAAAATAGGCCGGCCATGAAAAAAGACGCGCTCGACAAACTCACCTCCCTCATGGAACGCCTCCGGGGGCCAAAGGGCTGCCCGTGGGACAGGGAACAGACGCTCGAAAGCCTTACCCCTTTCATAATCGAAGAGGCGTATGAGGTTGTCGGCGCAATCGAATCGGGCAAGGCAAGCGACATCATGGAGGAACTCGGGGACCTTCTATTCCAGATAATATTCGCGGCGCAGATTGCGAATGAAAAGAGAAAATTCGACATAACGGACGTAATGGAGGCGAGTGTGGAGAAGATGACAAGGCGTCATCCCCATGTATTCGGGAAAGTCAGGGCAGAAACGCCGGCGGACGTGCTGAAACACTGGGCACGTATAAAAAAAGAGGAAAAAGAGAAGGGAGGGAAGAAAGAAGGCTGTCTTTCAGGAATCCCCGACGCCTTCCCCTCGCTCCTCAGGGCGCATAAGATAACCGAAAAGGCATCCAGGGCCGGGTTTGACTGGAAGAATCTCAAAGGAGTGCTCGGAAAAGTGAATGAAGAACTTTCGGAATTCATGGAAGCCCTCTCAACAGGGGATGCGAAAAGAACGGAGGAAGAATTCGGGGACCTCCTCTTTTCTCTCGTAAACTTGAGCAGATTCATCGAGGTAAACCCCGAAGAGGCATTGAGGAAAACCATCGGAAGGTTCATAAGCCGCTTCCATTACATAGAAAAAACACTTGATAAGAAGAAGAGACCCCTCCAGTCGGCATCGCTTGAAGAAATGGAAAGGCTCTGGCAAGAGGCTAAGGCAAAAGAGAAAAAACGAACGATTACGGAAAGTTAAAAAGATTTCCCCACCGGATGTGGATAACTTGTTAAGAAGCCCGTCAGTGAAAATCACGGGGGAAGCGGATTCAGAAGGATTTCAGACGATTGCATATTTTTTAATCACAGGATTTACTTTGTGAATCAAAGAGTTAGGCTATTTCCCTGGATTATTCAATTCGAGGAATATTTTGTCCTGATTCTCTTGATACGGCCTTCCACAATCTCCTTTAAAAACACCACCTCATGAGCGTTCAAGAACCTGCAGACGGTAATATAGACTATGAGGCCCGCGGCTATGGAGAAGCCGAGGAAGAGCGCGCCATGAAGCTTGCCGAACCCCTCCCAGCCGGAATAAGAAGTCAGTAGAAAGAGTGTAGCGCCCATCAAGACCGCGGCGGCAAAAGATTTGAGCGCGGAAAAAACTATACCCCTTGCCCCGAACCTTCCCATCTTGAGCCTCAGGGCTATGGAGAGAAAAGAGAGGTCGAGCACGGCGGAAAGGGAGGCCGCAAGCGCAAGGCCCCCGTGTCTCAGGGGTTTAATAAGGACAATGCACATTATTATGTTAAAGAAGAAGGACATCACCGCGCCTATAACGGGTGTGCGCGTATCCTTCAGGGAATAGAATACCGACACGAGTATCCTCGACGAGGCGACCGGCACAATGCCGAGCGCGTAGAAATAAAGGGCGAAGGCGGTTTGGGAGGCCTCAAGGGGGCCGAACTCCCCCCTTCTGAAGAGTATGTTTATTATGGGCGGGGCAAGGACAATAAGCCCGGCCGTCGCCGGGATATTCACGAAATTCACCGTCCTCATGGTAAATGAGAGTGAATCCCTGAAAGAAGAAAAATCTTTTTTCGTGACGAATTCCGAAAGGCTCGGCAGCAACGCATGGGTGAACGCAACCCCGAATATCCCCAGCGGCAGCTCCATAAGCCTGGAGCCGAAATAAAGATACGAGACACTGCCTTCGGGAAGCCGGGAGGCGAAGTTGGTGGTAACGAATACGTTTAACTGGTATATCCCTATTCCCACGACCGCCGGCCCCATGAGGATAAGTATCTTTTTTATGGCGGGGTCGTTCCACCTGAAATAAATCCGCGGGAGCATGCCGTATCTCTTGAGAAACGGCACCTGCACCGCAAACTGTAACGCGACCCCGCAGACAACCCCAATCCCTAACGCATAGACCGGCACCCCTAAAAACGGGGAAAGAAGGAAGGCAAAGAGGATAATCGAAATATTGAAAACAACGGGCGAGAGCGCCGGCGCCGCAAAATGCCTCATGGTGTGGAGGACCCCCATGGAGGCCGCCATAAGACCTATGAAGACCATGTGTGGGAACATGAGCCTTGTAAGGTTTACCGTAATGGAGAACTTCCTCTCCACGGCCAAAAACCCGGGGGACATGAGGACCACGAGGTTGCGCGAAAAGACCATCCCCAGAACGGCCAGCACAACGAGTATTATGAAGAAGAGGGTAAAAAATCCCGAAACGAAATCCCGAGCCTCCTCTTTTGAACGGCCGGCAAAAACATCCGTAAATATCGGTATGAAAGAACTCGTAAGCGCGCCCTCTCCCACAAGCCTCCTTAAGAGGTTGGAGACCCTGAACGCCACGAAGAACGCGTCCGCATACATGGTGGCGCCGAAGATATACGCTATACAGGCATCCCTCAGATAACCCATTATGCGGCTTATTATGGTGGCAAACCCCATAATAGACGCCGCCTTGGCTATTTTTCTCTCATTGGCCATCTTTTACCTTTGAATAACTCCGCCATAAATGGCGGAGATTCTTCGACGGTGAGGAAGTTGTCATTTATATAGCTCGCCCGACCCATCCTTCGGATGGGTACCCCGCGCCTCTAAAGAGGCGGGATTGCGGCGAGCATTCCGTTCCCGTTAAGCTTTTTGCGGACTTTTGCCAAAAGAGAGATGAGGGAATTATGCTTGACAATACCCTCTGGAAATAATAACATTTTATCTTAATCATAAACGGAGGTGGAAAGAATTGGCAACCCACGCGTCAGCAATCAAAAGGCACAAACAGAGCGAAAAAAGGAACCTGAGGAACAAGGCCGTCAAAGCGGCCATAAAGACCGCAACGAGGAATCTAAGGGGCGCCCTTGCAAATGGAAAAAAGGAAGAAGCGGGAGTTCTGCTTAAGACAGCCGTTTCCCTTCTCGACAAGGCGGTTACAAGGGGTGTATTGCACAGAAACAACGCCTCCCGCAGGGTCTCCCGTCTTACATCGGCAGTAATCTCCATAACCTCCAAATGATTTAAGAACGGGGCAGGTATCTTGAGAGAGCCTTACCTTATGGCGCCTTTTGTAAAAAAGGTTCCCTAATGCTGCGGGCGTAATCCGCCCTTGCCGCATAACTCCATTACAAGGTCCGTCATAATAAACCCATGAGGAAGCCGGCTTGATTTAAACTCGATGTCAGCCGAGGCCAGCCGGGTAAGCGCCCGGAGGAGTTCGATGTCCGAGAAATTCCTGGCCGCCTTGAGACAACGGTCCAGGTTCTCCCTCGATATGCGCACCAAACCCGCAAGCCTGTAAGCCTCGACCCCTTTTTTCTGATAAGCCCTGACCTTAAGAAGCGTTCTGAAATGCCAGGCGATGGCGCCGAGGAGTTTAAGCGGTTCTTCCTCCGAAAGGCCGGAAAGCGCCCTCATCGCCCCGCCTATGTCCTTTCTCCCTATCGCACCCGCAAGGTCGAAGGCGTCAAAATCCCTGACAGGGTTGGCGCACGACTCTATATCCCCCTCGTCTATCCGGTTTGTCTCCCCGGTAAAGGTCATAACCTTATCGAGCTCGCCTTTTATGTCGCGAAGATTATCTCCCGCAAGGTATAGAAGCCTTTCCGCCGCCGCCGGCGTAATCTCCTTCTCTCCGCGCATTGCGTACCCTTTCACCCAACGCCTCAGTCCATCCCCGGTAAGTTTCTTATACTCCCTTGCATAGCCCTGAGCCTTCAGATACTTAAAAAACTCCGAACCCCAGTCGAGCTTCCTTCCGCGGGCTATGAAAATTAGACATGTGGAAGGAGAAGGGGATTTTGCATAATCGAGAAACTCCTTTGCCTCTTCGGCCCCGAGTTCCTCCGCGCCGTTCACCAAAACGACCCTCCCCGCCGAGAAGGCGGGCATGGTCTTCGCTCCCCGTATGACCTCCGGGGCCGAAAGCGTTTTCCCTTCATATACGTGGTAGTTCAAGGACTCAAACCCCTTCGAAAGGACGAGCCTCTTTATGTCTCCGAGCGCTTCTTCCATCAAATAATCCTCTTCGCCGAAAAAATAATGAACGGGTTTGGTTTTTTCCATGGAAGGGCGCACCCTTAAAAGCCCTCGAGCATATGTTCCCTTACGAGCCTCGCGGTATCGCTCGAGATCTTTACAAGCGCGCTCCGTTCGGCATCCTTGGTAGCCATTAAGGCATCGGTATCTACGGTAAAGTCCTCGTAATCTCTTATGTTCTTATCTTCCCACAGGACCACTCCGTCGCTTTTCCGCAGGACCTTTATGGAAATAACAATTGTCAGACGGTATTCCCTGATAACGGCCTTTGAACTGTAGGAGACCGGGGTAAGTTCGTATGCAATAACCGTCCCATACAACACTGCGTCTGCCCTCCCGGAATCCGCCACATCAAAGATATTGACGAACTCATCGACTATGGCCGTTGTTATCACACTCTCCACGTCCGGCCTGTACGTATCGTTTTTAAAGACAGGTATGGCGAGGGAATTAATCCCGCTCAAGGCCGGGTTATCACCCTTGCCGAGCGTGTGATAACCGCAGCCGTATGCGGAGATTGCAAAAAAGAATATGAAGAGATACCGGATAATTTTCATAGGCTCACCATTATATTAAATACCCGCCGCAGATGTATTCCGGTTTTTCCGGCTGTTTGGGGGTTCATTGGACTACTATATTAAATATCCTCCCGGGCACATACACGGTCGTTCTTATCTCCTTTGCCGCAACCCACTTGGCGACCAACTGCTCTTTCATCACAACCCCTTCAACATATTCTTTCCCCGCATCTGCCGGCACCGAGACCTTCGCCCTCACCTTCCCGTTTACCTGCACGACAACCGTAACCTCCTCGCTCCTGACGGCATCGGGGTCGAAAACGGGCCACGGCGTAGAGTAAAGGGGAGTAGGGTTTCCGAGCCTCTGCCAGAGTTCCTCCGAGATATGGGGGGCAAAGGGAGAGAGAAGCAATACCACGGCTTCGACGGCTTCCCTGAAAACCTCTCTTTCAAGCGCCCCTTGCTTCGTCCCCTCCCATTGATATAGACTGTTTACAAGTTCCATTATAGAACTTATCGCCGTGTTAAAGTGGAACCTCTCCTCTATATCCTGCGTAACCTTTTTTATGGTAGAGTGGGTTTGGCGGTGTATCCGGCGGAGAAATCCTTCAAGCGGCTTATCATGTTTGAAGTCAAAACCACTCAATATATCTGCATTTTCACTTACAAGCCTCCACACCCTGCCCAAAAACCTGAAAGAACCCTCGACCCCATCTTCATTCCAATCGAGGTCCTTTTGCGGCGGGGCGGCAAAGAGGGAAAAGAGCCTCGTTGTGTCGGCCCCGTAGGTCTCGATAATCCTGTCCGGGTCGACTGTATTCTTCTTGGATTTACTCATCTTTTCGGTGGGCCCGACCGTAACGGGCTTTCCGCACTCCCTGCACCTGCCTCCCTCCGCCTCCTCCGGCAAGAGGTAGCCGTGGCCCGGGCACCGGAGGATTTCCTTACAGACCATGCCCTGCGTAAGAAGGTTTTTAAAAGGCTCGTCGGCCTGGATAAGCCCCAGGTCCCTGACGGCCTTTGTAAAAAACCGCGCATACAAAAGGTGCAAAACCGCGTGTTCGATACCGCCTATGTACTGGTCCACGGGCATCCAGTACGAGGCCTCTTTCTTATCGAACGGCTCGTTATTATTCTGCGGCGACATGTACCTTAAAAAATACCACGACGAATCCACAAACGTATCCATGGTATCGGTCTCGCGCCTCGCTCCCTTTCCGCACCGGGGGCATTTCGTATCCACAAAAGAAGAAAGAAGGAGCGGGGACATCCCCTTGCCCGTTATACTCACATCCTCCGGGAGTATGACGGGCAGGTCTTTGTAAGGCACCGGGACTGCGCCGCATGCGCCGCAGTATATTACCGGTATTGGGCACCCCCAGTACCTCTGCCTCGATATGCCCCAGTCGCGGAGCCTGTAACTTACGCTCCTTTTCCCGACACCCCTTTCCTCAAGGAGCTCGGCTATCTTAACCATTGCCTCCGTATTCTTCATGCCGTCGAAGGGCCCTGAATTGACCATTGTCCCTTCATCCTGATAGGCAGCAATCATGGCTGCGGGGTCGAGTATTATCTTAGGCGGGTTTATGACAACGGTTACGGGGAGATTATATTTCTTCGCGAACTCAAAGTCCCTCTGGTCATGAGCAGGCACTGCCATAACGGCGCCCGTGCCGTACTCCATGAGGACGAAGTTAGCCACATAGACGGGTATCTTGGCGCCGGTCAAGGGGTTCGTGGAGAAAGCGCCGGTAAACACCCCTTCCTTTTCGGCCTCTCCTCTTCCTTTTTTTCCTCCGGCCTTCACCCTCGATATAAACTCCCTCACCCCCCGTAACCTATCTGGCGCCGTTATCTTTTCAATAACGGGGTGTTCGGGCGCCAGGCTCATAAAGGTCGCGCCGTAAAGGGTATCAGGCCTTGTCGTGAAGACCTTTATTGTTTCATCCGCGCCTTCCACCTTGAAAACCACCTCTGCGCCGGTACTCTTCCCTACCCAATTCCTCTGCATAAGAAGAACCCTTTCGGGCCATCCCGGAAGTTTACGGGTATGTTCGAGGAGTTCTTCGCCGTAGTCCGTAATCTTAAGAAACCACTGTTCGAGTTCCTTTTCTTCGACGGTTGATTCGCACCTCCAGCAAAGCCCCCCCTCGACCTGCTCGTTTGCCAGCACCGTAGAGCAGGCGGGACACCAGTTGACGGTAGAGAGTTTCTTGTAGGCCATCCCCTTCTCCATGAACTTGAGGAAAAACCACTGGTTCCACCGGTAGTACTCAGGGGCGCAGGTCGTAACCTCCCTTTCCCAGTCGTAACTCAGTCCGAGGCGCTTGAGTTGCTTTTTCATGTAGTCTATATTCTTATATGTCCACTCGGCCGGGTGGATTCCATGCTGGATTGCGGCGTTCTCAGCCGGCAGGCCGAAAGAATCCCAGCCCATCGGGTGGAGCACGTTTTTCCCCTTCATCGTGAAAAACCTTGAGACAACGTCCCCTATCGCATAGTTTCTCACATGCCCCATGTGTATCTTTCCCGAGGGATACGGGAACATCTCGAGGACATAGTATTTATCCCTGCCATCTTCCCTTACCGTAGAAAAGGCGGAGTTATCCGCCCATATCTTCTGCCACTTGAATTCGACTTCCTTGGACTCGTATCTTTCCATAATGGGCCATAGCCGGAAGTCCAGCTTACCTGCCTGCGCAGACAGGCAGGAGAGGCGTAGAACGGGAACTGTGTGTTGTACTAGCTCTCTAATTTGTCCAAACAAAAAAAATAGATGGAATAAAGAGATAATGGGGGAGTCGGTAAAGGGTTGCGTCCCCTTTATTCCCTTTATAATTTCCCATGTATGTTCCTAATCATGTTTTATCTCTATTATGGCGCCAGTAGGCATATCGAAATTCTTCAAGACGTCAATTGTTTCTTGCGTAGGGTCGATTATTTCCAAAAACCTTCTGTGAGAATAAATTTTCAACTTTTTCCTGAGGCAAATCTTTAGCTGTTTCCCGCCATTATTAATCACACGGAATTTATCAATATGCGCAGGGAATGGTGTTGGTCCTTTGAATTTTACACTGGTTTTGTGTAGGATATTAATTACCTTCCGCATAAATTTATTAAGAGGAGAAAAAGGAGAAAAAGAGAAAAAGGGGACAGATTTATTTTTCTTGGAACCTGATTGCCCCCATCATTTTGTTCAGAGTGGCTACAACAGACGGCATTTACCGGTAAGCCTCTTTTCGGTGGGCAATCCTGTAGACCTTCACAATCTTTCGGGGGTCGTCAATTTCATAAAGTATCCTATAATCGCCGGTTCTTACCCGCCATCTTGACCCGCCCCCTGAGAGCTTCTTTGAGTTAT
>JACRCB010000163.1 GCA_016219165.1 Deltaproteobacteria bacterium
ACGATTATAGATTCCCACGTTACGACCCTCATAACCGCCGCCGTGCTTTTCCAGTTCGGAAGCGGCCCGATAAAAGGGTTTGCCGTAACATTGAGCCTCGGAATACTGATAAACCTCTTTACCGCTCTCGTCGGCACGAAACTCGCCTTCGACATACAGACCGACAAGCTCGGCGTTAAAAGATTGAGCATCTAACCGGAGGAACGATGGACATATTTTCAGGCACCTCTTTTGATTTCATGGGTAAAAGGAAAATCGCCTTTTTCATATCCGGCGTTCTGGCGTTCGTGGGGCTTATAGCGGCCATTTCGGTGCCTCTGGGGAAGGCCAATTTAGGGACGGATTTCGCCGGTGGGGTGATGATAAATTTCAGGTTCGAACAGCCCGTTTCCATCGAAGAGGCAAGGGGCGTGCTCGATAAGGGCGGCTTTACCGACGCCTATATACAGGAATTCGCCGGGGCGAATAAACTGCTTATAAGGGTGAAAAGAACCGAAGGCACCAGTGGCGTATCGTCGAATATCGGCGAGCTTTTTAAAAAGGCCATGCCGGGTAACCCCTACACGATAGAGCTTGCGACCGAGGTCGGCCCCACGGTGGGCAAAAAACTCCAGCAAGACGCCCTCTGGGCTATCGCGATATCGCTCCTCGGAATACTGCTTTATGTCGCGTGGAGGTTTGAAACAAGGTTCGGCATCGCGGCGGTTGCGGCTACACTCCACGACGTGCTGGCGGTCTTGGGGATATTCTGGATTTTAAACAAGGAGATTAATCTTCTCATAGTTACGGCGCTTTTAACTCTTGCGGGGTATTCGCTTACCGACACGGTCGTCGTGTTCGACAGGATACGCGAAAATTTAAGGAAGAGCATAAAGGACGAATTCGTGCCGCTTATCAATAAGAGCATAAACGAAGTCATTAGCAGAACCATCGTCACTTCCGGCACGGTTTTGCTCGCGACCCTCGCTCTTTTGCTCCTCGGAGGGGAAGTCCTCCATGACTTTTCTCTGGCCCTTTTCCTCGGCGTCATAGTGGGCACCTACTCCTCCATATTCGTCGCAAGCCCTCTGCTCCTTGTCTGGAAGAAAAAAGGCAAACTCATAAAGATGTAAACTTGTCCCTGCAGGCAGTAAGCAGGGACTTGTCCCCCGCATCAAGCCTGTCCCGTACTTGATACGGGATGCGGGGTAAACTCCAGCGGAGAACATGGTAATGCCGGTGTGTGCCGGCTGTAAGCCGGCAATCCGCTTCTTTCCTTATTCCCTCTTCCATCATTGCGAGGCCGATTTTTTATTCTCCGCCGCTTGACAAATTCCAAAACCAGAATATGCTATATGCGTCTGCGGTAATAGTTCGAACCTCTCCTTTGAAATTCTTCTTCGTTATCCATCCTGAAAGAAACACCCATCAACCGGTTAGATCGCGGTACAAGCATCTTTGATTAACGGACATTAAAGATTCGGATGTAATGCTTTATTGTCTCCGGACGGACCCGCCGCGGGTCATGCGCGGATGGTCCGATAAGGGGTAAAATCCATGACGAAAGGAGGTGATTATCATGGCAGTAGAAAAGTCAATGGCGTCATCGAGCCTCGTGGAAGTGATTGACCGTATCCTTGACAAAGGGGTCGTCATAGATGCCTGGGTGAGGGTATCGCTCGTGGGCATCGAGCTTCTTGCGGTTGAGGCGAGGGAGGTCTGCGCTTCGGTCGTGACCTTCCTCAAGTACGCCGAGGCCGTGGGACTGACGGCGCAAGAAGCCGCTACCGCGTAATAAGGTAGCCGTGTCAAAGTCAAGAGACGTCCTTGAGGCATAGAGGCGCGCGAGACGCCCCTTTATTGTAAACGACACCTCAAGCATGTCCTTGTCTCCCCGCGGATGTGAGGACACTGGAAAAATGCTTATGGAAGAGATGAGAAAACAAGGGCTGGCAATTATAGACTCCTGTGAGAGGCGTGTAAAGACTGTCGTAAGCCTGATTCAGGAGACCGCCCGGCTCGTTACCGAGGCGAACGCGGACGTGGCGGGTATGGTGGCGCAGCTGAAGGACAATCTTGCCAGACACAAGGGGTTCAGGAAAAAAGACTTCGACAGCCTTATGCAAGGGGCGCTTGGCCGGAGAGCCGGGATTGCGAAAAAGGCGGGCGAGTCCTTGAACGATCTAATGAGAGAACAAGTGGAGATGATGGACGCTTTTAGAAAGGTTTTTGCAGGCGGAGACGTTGACTTTGAAAGGGTGAAAAAAGAATCGCTTTCCCGTCTTAAAGAGAAAGAGACGAACGTCGCAAAAAATCTCATGAGGCTCCACATGGAGCAGGAGGAGCTTACCCGAACCCTCGGCATCATTCTCATAAAGGGAAAGGATATAAGGATAAAGGACTTCAAGGGTATTGTAAGGGCTTTAAGCAGTAAGCAGAGCGAAGAGAGGCTCGACAGTCTCCTTAACGAGTTCTGCATGGCGAGAGAGGACGTAACCGCCAAATGGCACGGGGTCTTTTCAGCTTATTCAAGGCATTAAAAATGGAAAAAAGGGAGGTAATCAAAATGACAAACGCGGAGCAGGATATAATCAGGGCATTTGAAGAAAGGATAGAGGCGCTTGGTTCCATAAAAGCAGAGACCGCGAGGTTCCTCGATGAGTGTCGCAAACTTGACAAGGAGAGAAAGGAATTCGTAGTGAATTTCAAAAAGGACGTCTCCGGGTTGCGCGACGGCATCAGAAGTGATATCGGGGAGATAAAGGAGGAGGTCGCAGGCATGCTCGGCGAATTCCATAAGGAGCGTCAGGAGACTGCCGCCGCATGGAGCGAACTCGTGTCCATCATGCGGTCCAAGAGAAGCGGAGAACATAAGGGGCATACAAAACATGCCCCCGCGGGTCTGCCCCGGCAGGTATTAAGCAGGGGTGTCAAGCAGGGGAAGGCGCGCAGGGCTGGGGCAATTTCATGACCGCATGGAAAAAAGCGCAGGCACACGCGGCGGTTGTCAGGTGTGCCTTCTGCAAGGGTGAGGGGACCGACCCGTTTGGGCTTCTATCCCCGCCGGCCAAATGTCAGGTATGCGGTGGAAGGGGCAAGGTAACGGTAATGGAGCCTGCGGCTGCCTGCGCCTTTTGCAAGGGGAGCGGCGTATTCCACGCTCAGAGGCTTGTCTGTACGGTCTGCGGCGGCAAAGGCATGGTTACGGTCATGGAGACGACCGAGAAGTGCGCATGTTGCCGGGGAAGCGGGGTCGCGCCGGGCCAGTACCTTCCGTGCACGACTTGCCGGGGCAAGGGTGTTGTTTCCGGGGAAAAAAAGACTGCGGCGTAGATTAAGCCTGCCCCAGCAGGCATTAAGCAGCGCTCTACCCCGTACTCGATACGGGGGTTGAAGTCTGCGGAAAACGCGCCTTTGGCGAACCCGAACGGCCGGCCATAAAACATGAGAAAGGGGTAATTTGATTATGCTTGTAAAAGAATTTACGACCGTGCTGGAGCTGGAACCATTGCCGGATTTCGTGGAAACCGGCCATGTGCGCGACGTTACGGAGCGCGGTCTTGCCTATATCGAGGCCGGGTTTCCGTTGCATCTCAGGGGGCTGTCCGGCACAGGAAAGACCACCATCGCCATGCATCTGGCCGCGAAACTCGGCAGACCGATCGTAGTGTTCTTCGGAGACGAGGAATACTCTACAAGCGACCTCGTGGGCGGACGTTACGGCTACAGGAGGAGAAGGGTAGTTGATAATTTCATTCATTCCGTCCACAAGATAGAGGAGGACATGCGTCAGACATGGGTTGACAATCGGCTTACCGTAGCATGCAAGCACGGCTTTACCCTCATCTACGATGAGTTCACAAGGTCAAGGCCCGAGGCCAATAATGTTCTTCTCTCCGTGCTTCAGGAGAGGATGCTGGCGTTGTCTCCCATAAGAGGAGGCGACGGGTACATGAAGGTGCATCCGAACTTCGTCGCGATATTTACATCCAACCCCGAGGAATACGCCGGGGTTTGCAAGAGCCAGGACGCTTTGAGGGACAGGATGGTTACGATAGACCTTGACCATCCGGACAGGGACACGGAAGTGGCCATAACGGTATCAAAGTCCGGACTTGGCAAAGAGGACGCCGCAAAGATAGTGGACGTTGTAAGGGCACTCAGGGATTCCGTAAAGTGCGAGTTCTCACCGACCGTGAGGGGATGCATAATGATAGCAAAGACACTGCGCATAAGGAATGCCGCGGTAAATTCCGGCGACAGGGTCTTTAGGGAGATATGCAAGGATGTGCTTTCTTCCGAGACGAGCAGGGGTGGGAACAAGGCCGGCATGAAAAAGGTCAGGGAGGCGATAGGGGTGTTGATAGACCGGTATTGCTCCCTGCCGGACACCTCTGCTCTGGATACCCGCAGGGGCAGGCATGCAAGGACAAGCAAAACGGCGCAACCTTCAAGTGGGGGAGGGGGATTATCCGGATGAATAAAAAAGCCGCTCCAGCGCCTTTAAGCAAAGGAAGATAAAAGGCATGAAGAAAAAAACCCTATTTTTGATGCTTATTATTTTCGCCTGCATCTTCGTTATTGAATTTCGTGACCACATGGCCGGGGCGGAAAACGCGGCAGGCAGGATATTGGATTATGCCGGAGTTTACCCCGTAATCGATACGGGGCTGACGAAACCTGCTTCAGCGCAGGCCGAAGCCCGGATAGTCGGCAGGATCGTCGCCGGGTTCAACCGTTCGCTTGACGCCGAAGAGGCGGAAAGGATAGCCGGCGCCGTAATCATGTATTCGCGACAGTACGGCGTTGACCCCTGCCTTGTCGCAGCCGTGATAATTGTCGAGAGTAACGGTGTGGTTACGGCCGTGAGCGACAAGGGCGCGGTGGGGCTCATGCAGGTCATGCCTTATATGGCGAGGGATATGGGTTTCGAGGGGGACCTCTTCGATATCGAGGACAATATAAGGATTGGCGTCTTCATCCTTGCCAACAACATTAGGATGTGGGGCAGAAGTGAAGGTATCCAGAGGTACTTTTGGGGAAACATGCCCATATCGGACGGAAGATATATAGCAAAGGTTGAGAAGGCGTTACAAGAGATAAATGCCCTGGGTTCCACGGGCGCCAATGCCGGTTAACCCCTGCTTACTGTCTGCCGGGGCAGGCCGCTCGATTGCGCCCAAAAGGCGGCGGCGCGGCATTGTTTAACGTTTAATAAGGAGAGGAGGGGGGATTGTGATGAATGCCGGAAAACGTGTCAGCGGTATGTCCGATATAAAGACCCGACCCACCCTTCGGGTGGGTTCCCCGAAGGCAAAAATCCGCTCCATGCCGGGTGGGGCATCAAAGGAGCGCTGCCGCGACCTTTACATTATGTCACAGGAAAGGGGCAGGCTTGTACGGGAGATGGCGGCCCTTGCGAGGAGGAAAAGAAATCTCGAATCCGAACTCAAGGATATTGAAAAAGAGATGCACAGTGCCGGACGCAGGGTCTTCGAGAGAAAGAAGGGCGCCGGAAAGAGTAAAGAAGGGGAAGCCTTCAGAATCGTGGCCATTGAATATTAAATGGCGCCGCGGCCGGGAGATTGTAGAGTGGAAAGAAAGACGGAGACGGCGGAAGGTTGTTATCTTTACTGCATAATGGGAAGCGGCGAGGCACGGAGCTGCGACACGGCCGGTATCGGCGGCAGGGGCGACGTGGTCTCTATTATAAATTATGAAGACCTCTCCTGTGCAACAAGCCCCTCCCCCCTCGGCGAATATGCCGTTACCAGGGAAAATCTCATGGCCCACCAGAAGGTGGTAGAGGAGGCGATGAAGGACCACACGGTTCTTCCCGTAAGGTTTTCCACTATCGCCAAAAGCCCTGACGACATCAGGGGCGTGTTGAGGAAAAGGTATGCGGAGTTTAAGAGCCTGTATGAAAAGATGGAAGGCAAGGTGGAGCTGGGACTCAAGGCGTTGTGGAAGGATATGGGACGTGTATTCAAGGATATTGCGGAGGAAGACATGCTGGTTAAACGGCTGAAGGATAGAACGGCCGGAGCGTTGCCGGGTAAGGGTTTCGACGCCGGGGTGGAACTCGGCAGGGCGGTCAAGGCCGCATTGGAGAGGAAAAAAGAGGAGACGGCCGGGAAGATAATTTCAGCGTTCCGCGACATATCCGTGGATTTCCGCACAAACAAGACACACGGCGACAATATGGCGTTGAATGCGGCGTTTTTGGTGAACGAGAGCGATATGGTGGAGTTTGACAGGCGGGTCAAGGAACTCGATAGCAGGGGCGGCGGCGATATTTCGTTGAGGTATGTGGGTCCGGTGCCGCCTTTTAACTTCGTCAACATAGTCATTGAGTGGAATTAGCCTGAATACACTTGTTCCTGAACTTGTTTCAGGGTGTTCAGCAGGGAAGGGCTTTTCAACAACCCGTTAGATTCTATTTTCTAAATTCAAGGAGGTTACATGGCCAAGAAAGAGAAGAAAGAGAAAAAAGAAGAGGCGTCTTTTGATTTTGGCACCATGGGCGTTTCTCTCGGCGGTTTTTTTAAAGGGCTTGAAA
>JACRCB010000019.1 GCA_016219165.1 Deltaproteobacteria bacterium
AAAGCCTTGCATCGAGGGAAACCTGGTCGTTTATGCTCCTTCCGGTGTGGAGTTTCCCGCCCGTGGCGCCGATTTTTTACGTGAGCCTTTTTTCTATCGCCATGTGTATGTCTTCCATGTCCGGGGTAAACCTGAACCCTCCGGAGGCTATCTCCTTTTCAACTGAACGGAGCCCTTTGAGAATCTTCGCCCTTTCTCCCTTTTTAAGTATGCCCGCCCTCTCAAGGGCCTTTGCATGGGCGATGGAGCCGCGGATGTCGTGCCGGAAAAGCCTCCAATCCAAGGAGATGGAGGCGTTGAACTCCGTAGCAAGGGCATGGGGCGCCCCTTTAAACCTTCCCGACCAGGGTTTCCTTTTCTCTTCCGCCATTTCTAAATCCCCTCTATAATCCCCGCATATAATAGCGGGACCATTATCTCATGGTGTCCGGTAAGGGCGTATCCCTTGCCTCCGCCCAGTGTCGGCCGTCTCACGACGTTTACACCCGGACGGTAATGCTGGATGAAATCCATGTTCACGGTGGTAAAATTTTTAACCTTATATCCGAGGTTCCTTGCGAGCGTAAGCGCCTTTAAAAAGACCTCCGGGATAATGACCGCGCTTCCGATATTTATAAAGACCCCCCCTTCGAGGGTGCTTACAACAGAGGCGAATTTTTCAAAATCCTTCTGGGATGCCCTCCCGGTGGAAGAGCCGTCCATCCGCGGGTGTAAATGTATTATGTCGGTCCCGAGGGCGACGTGCACGGTTACCGGGACGTCGCACCTAACCCCGGCCGCGGTGATACTGAGATTCTTGTAAGGGAAACCGGAACGCCCTATCATCCCGCCCACGGAACGGCCGATGCCGAACCCCTTTTTCGCGCCCCTTAGGATAGCGTCGTTCAGGAGCCTGCCCGTCTCCTCCGCCATCCCGAACTTTCCCGAGCCGATTCCGGAATCGACGTCCTCGGAGGTTCTTCCCGCAAAAGAAAGCTCGAAATCATGGATGATTCCGGCCCCGTTCATCGAAACGGCGTTCACTATGCCCCTTTCCATGAGGTCTACAATCAAGGGGCTTAACCCCGCCTTTATGACATGCGCGCCCATGCCGAGAGAAACGGTCTTTTTTGTTTTATGGGCGCGGATTACCGCCGCAATAACGGCCCTCAAATCCCTTGCGGCGAGTATGCCGGGGAGGGTTTTGAGAAAATCCCCGAAAGAGCCCCCTTTCGCCAAAGGTTTGGCGAGGTCGTTTACGTTCACCTTGCTCTTTCTCTTTCTTAAGGGATATGTCTTTATATTCCTCGAAACGAGCGGCTTAAACTTCATCATCCTGAAACCTTCTTAAACAAACCATGGTCCACGAGTTCACAGATGATATGGCAGATTGTTATGTGCACCTCCTGTATCCTCGGCGTGGACCTGGAATCGACGTTCAACGCCAACTCCACCTTTTTTGCGAGTTCCCCGCCGCCGTTGCCGGTGAGGGCGACGGTCTTTACGGCGCAGCCGCGCGCGGCCTCAACGGCCTTGAGGACATTCTCCGAGGCGCCGCTCGTGGATATGGCGAGCAGAATATCCCCGGCCTTGCCCAGCGCCTTTACCTGCTTCGAGAAAACGGTATTGAAATCATAATCGTTGCCGATGCTGGTAAGGATGGAAGAATCCGTTGTAAGGGCGAGGGCGGGCAGGGGGGGCCTCTCTATCTCGAAGCGGTTCACAAACTCCGCGGCAAGATGCTGGCTGTCCGCGGCACTTCCACCGTTGCCTATTATCATGAGTTTATTGCCGGCCTTGAACGCATCGGCTATCCACTCGGCGGCCTTTACAATCGAGGAGATGTTTTTTCTCGAAAAGAAAGCCTCCTTCGCCTTTATGCTGTCCTTAAAGGATTTTGTTACGATTTCTTCTTCCATCATAAGAACTCCTTACCATCAAGAATCTCCGCCCTGCCTGCAGCAGGCAGGCATTTATGGCGGAGTTCTTCAATCCCCGCACCCAACTATATCAAAAACCGCCCGTTTTTCTGGATTAGCCTTCCGTCAACGTACAATTTACCGCCCGTTCTCAAATCCTTTATCATATCCCAGTGTATTGCGGAAATGTTTTTGCCCCCGGCCTCCGCATAGGAACGGCCGACCGCAAGGTGCACCGTGCCGCCTATCTTTTCGTCGAAGAGGATATCCTTTGAAAATTTCTTTATCCCGTAATTGACCCCTATGCCGAGCTCCCCCAGAAACCTCGCGCCCCTGTCGGTATCGAGCATGGAGATTAAAAATTTCTCGTTTTTATCCGCGGTGGCGCCAACGACCTTGCCTTTCCTGAACCGGAGCCTTATGCCCGTTACCTCCCTGCCCTGATATATGGCAGGCATCTCGTAATAGATATACCCTTCCGCCGAGTCCTCGACCGGAGAGAGAAAAACCTCCCCGTCCGGCATGTTCCTCTCGCCCCAGCAGGGGATGGCCTTCCTCCCCTTTATGCCTATAACGAGGTCCGTGTCCTCTCCGACGACCCTCACCTCTTTTCCCCGGTCGAGGAGCCTCTTTAATTTCTCCTCCTTTTTCCTTACCCTGTTCCAGTCGACGTTCGTCGCGGAGTAGAGGAAATCCTCATACTCGGTTATGCCCATATCCGCTTCCTGCGCGAGGGCGTTCGTCGGGAAGTTACAGAGGACCCAGCGCTTTTTATTCACTATGGTATCCGAAATCCGCCTGACGGTCTTGCTCCTCAGGGAAATCTTTTCCGGGTCGGCGTTTGAAAGGGACCTTTTATTGAGCGGCGCCCTGATATGCACAAAACAATCCGTGGCCCTCGCCTCGTAGTATTTTACCTTCGGAAAATTACGGAGCTGTTCCTTTGCGGCCTCTTCATAAAAGATATTGAGTGTCTCTTCGAAAGAGACGGAAAGCGCCGGATGCCCGCCGGCCTCCACCACCTCTCTAAAGACCTCCAAGACAAGGGGCTTTGCCAGTTCGCTCGATGAGTTTATGAGCACGGTCTCGCCTTTTTTCACTCCGAGCGAATGGTTTACGAGGGTCCATGCGAGTTTCTTTATTCTCGGTTCAGCCATCTAAAATCCCTCCGTTCCACGTTAAAGTTAATGCCGCGGCGCTTCGCGCCCTGCCGGGTGTCCTTTTCTTCAAGCAACCGTTCTATTCCGGCCTTTACCAGAAATTTATCCAAACCCCAGCGCGGCTCTATAAGGAGCCTTGAGGGGGTTGTGCCGGAGAGCCTGTGGATTGTAACCCCGGGCGGCAAAAGTTCAAGCGATTCTACCACGATTTGCGCATATTCTTCAAGAGAAAGGATTTTGAACCCGCCCCTTCCATACATCTCCTCAAGCGCCGTCCCCTTTACCACATCGAGTTGGTGAAACTTTATGCCCCAGACCGGCAACTCCGAAATGAACCTGACCGTATCGAGCATTTCCTCTCTTCCCTCTCCCGGAAGCCCGAATATCGCATGCGCGCAGACATCCATCCCCTTTTCCCATGACCTTAAAACCGCGTCCTTGAAATCCGTTGCCGTATGCCCCCTGTTTATCCTTTCGAGCGTCCTGTCGTTTGCGGACTGCAGCCCCATCTCAAGCCACAGATGCTTTTCCTTTTTGAGTCCGCGGAGAAGTTCCAATACCCTTGAATCCACGCAGTCCGGCCTCGTAGAGACCGCTATGGCACAGACCAACGGGTGGGCCATTGCCTCTTTATAGAGTTTTTCAAGACGCCCCAAGTTGTCATACGTATTCGTGTTTATCTGGAAGTAGGCGATGAACTTTTCCGGGTCGTATCTTTTTTTGAGCCTTTCTATCCCGCAATCAATCTGCTCGGTTACGGTGAGACCCTCCCTCAAATCCTTTGGCACGAGGGTTAAAGGCTCGCAGTAAACGCACCCGCCCGCGCCTTTTGTGGAGTCCCGGTTCGGGCATGTAAAACCGCACTCTATGGTTACCTTTCTGACCCGCCCGCCGAAACGCTCTTTGAGGTAACGGGAGAGCGGATAGTATCTGGGGGTGGGGGGCGTCATTTCCTTACCCTGTACTTTTTTGTAAAACCAACGGGCCTCAGGCTCATCTTCAACTTCCTCAACCCCTCCATGCCGAGGTCCTGTTCCATGTTTATATACCTGTATTTTTCCGGAAGAATGGACGCGAATGCCTGGTTCATAAACTCGCTCAACCCCTTATAAGACGGGAAAAGGCCTTTCTCAAAGTGTATTGCGAAGGTATCTCCCGCGCCCAGTTCCTCCCCGAGGGTATAGGCCGCGGGCTCTCCCTCAACGTAATAAATGCCGCCGCAGAGTCCGAGCGAATTCATTTCTTCAAGCGCCTCCCTTGCGGCATGGTAATCCCCCTCCTCCCCTCTCTCCCTGCGCCATCTTTCGAGGACATCGAGGGCGTCGGCAACGTATTTCGCCGTAAGGGGCCTTCCCTCATAGGAGTAACGCGATATGAAGGCATTTACGAGGTTTTTCTTCCTGTGGAACTTCCTTCCGGAAAGGCGGGACATCTCCTCCCTCGAATAAAGGTAATCGAAGTTATCCCTGTCCTCCGTAACCTTAAACCCTAATCCGGCGAGGGTCTCTTTTGTCTTTTCGGACACGCACTTCATCGAAGAAAATCTTTCAAAAAGTTCGTTGAGGAGCCGGCTCGAAGGCAGGGCAAAGGGCAGCATGAAAAACCTCTCCCCGCCGTCGCTCCCCGTAATCAGAAAATTATCCCCGAGTCTGGAAATCCTATAGTTGTGCGCCTCTCTAAAGAGATAGATATTCGCAAAAGTAAATTCGGAAACGCCCTCTTTGAGCATTGAAAAAAGGGAGTGGAGTTCTTTCCGCATGTCTATCGTAATCTCTGAGGATTCTGGGTAATCTAAAATCACGGTATCTCCTCTTAACCTTGCCTCTTGCCCCCATGCCGGGAGAGGGGAATTTATTGCCGCTCCTGCCTCCCGGCCTTTGCCGGCCTTACAACGATTGTCTTATACCCCCCCGCAACCACCATCCCCGGCTTTGCGCCTTTCGGTTTCCTTACGTTCTTTGCCTCGGTATACACGACCTCGACCTTCGCGGATTGGCGCGCCTTGCTGAAATACGCCGCGATACCCGCGGCCTCGCGGAGGGCGACTTCATTAACCCTTTTTCCGCCGGCCTTCAAAAGGACATGCGCCCCGGCAACCCCCTTTGCGTGGAGCCATATATCGTCCGGCTTTGAATATTTCTTCACTATGAGGTCGTTTCCCGCGCCGGATTTCCCGCAGAGTATTTCAAGACCGTCCTTTGAGATAAACTTCCTTACCGGCTCCTGGGGCTTTTTACCGGCCCCTTTCAAGACCGGCCTCCCGCCTTCAAGATACCCGGCCAACTCCCCTTTAATCTCCTCGACGTCTTCCGGCGTCTCCGCGCTCTCCAACTCATAGGAAAGCCCATCTATGTATTCGATTTCGCCTTCCACCCCCGGGATACGTTCTTTGAGGAGCAAGAGCGCGGTCTTTGCCTTCCTCGCCTTTTTAAAAAACCCGTCCGTGTTTTCCTGAGGGGTTAACTTCGGGTCGAGCCGCACCTTTACCTTCTCAGGCGGGGATTTATAGATGTCCTCCACCTCGACCTCAGTCATCCCTTTCTTGATTTTCTTGAAGTTGGCGAGCAGCAGTTCCCCTGTCCTCGACTTGTTGAGGTCGGCCTTTGCCTTTTCCCTGTCGCCTTCGAGGTTCTCGAGTTTCCTTCTCGCCTTTTCAAGGACTTTTTTTACGACGCGGAGGAGAAGCCTCTTCCTTTCCCTCAGTTCCTCCATACGAACGAGTGCGCCGTAATAACGGTCAACGGCCCGGTTCCACGTCTCGCCTTCCTCCGGTTTAACCGCCTGCTTTTTTTCCTTGACGGCTTCGGGATGCGGCAGGGGAGCGAGCCTTATTCCCGGGATAACGGCCCTTATCGATTCCCCGGCCGGGAAATAACGGAGGCTGTCGAGGATAACGCCGTCTGTATCAAGGAGTATGACGTTGGAGGATTTGCCGGTAAGCTCCGCGACGATGGTATATTCTTCCGCTGCGCGTTTCTTAAGCCTGATACGGACTATCCTCTCCCCTTCAATCTGGGTTATGCCCTCTATCTTCGCGCCGGATATGCGGCTTCTTAAAAACGCGCAGAAACGAAGGGGCCTTGGCGGGTTGGGGTATTTCCTCTCTGTAAGATGCATCCTCGAAAGACCGGGGTTTGCCGAGATGATGAGGGAATGCTCCCGGCCCCTTACAAAGACCCTGAGGATGACGTTTCTTTCGTCCGGCTGGTGTATTCTGGAGATTATTCCGGCGCGAAGCCCGGAGTCGAGTTCGGAGACGATGTTTTTAAGACACCCGGGGTCCATCTTAAGAATTTTAGCACAAGACCGGGGCCGGAGGAAGGAACCGTTTTGCCGGTTGTTGAGGGTGTTAACACCCTGCGAACATCAAGACCACCGAGGCGCTGACGGTCCGGCGAGAGGTTGACTTTTACAGTTAGGAGATATATCAACCAACTTTTTGTATTGGATGAAATAGGGAGAGACTTTTTTGTTTGCGTTCTTCAATAGCCAGATTGAGAGCTTTTCTTGCCAACTCGACTGAAGAAGGAGAGATGTCAACACCGATGAAACGGCGCTTTTCACGAAGCGCTGCCGTCGCTGATGTACCGCTACCTACAAAGCAATCTATGACCAGGTCGCCCGGCTCAGTAAGTAACTGAATTACGCGCCGTGGCAGTTCGAGTGGAAATTTGGCTTCGTGATCATCGTTCGCACGAACAGAAGGAATGTACCACACACCGCGCGAACCCCATGCAGTCCACTCATCCTGAGTCAAGCGATTTTTATCTACTTTTGTATTCCCGGGCTTCCAAAAAATATAAATATATTCAAATTCGTCAACCGCTCTATAACTCATTGTATGCCAGCGAGAGTTTTCCCATGCAGCGTCCTTAACCCAAGCTCGTCGGTCGTATAAGTACAGCCCGCAGTCAAG
>JACRCB010000161.1 GCA_016219165.1 Deltaproteobacteria bacterium
AAACCTTTATAAAAAGGGTCCTATTCTAGTCAAGACCCTTTATAAAAAGGTTCTCTCAAGATACTTTTTCAGAGATTTCTTAAAACCTATTGGACTCTCCTGAGCGGGGTTAGAAGATGTTGAGGGTTTATAAGGGTATTGCGCCGAAACTCCACGAAACCGTATACATCGAGGAGAGCGCCCAGATAATAGGGGACGTGGAGATGGGCGCCTATACGAGCGTATGGTTCAATGCGGTGGTGCGCGGGGACGTCAATTACATAAGGATAGGGGAGAGGACGAACGTTCAGGATAATTCGGTGCTGCACGTGACAAAGGACGTCTACCCGCTCATAATAGGAAGCGACGTGACCATAGGGCACGGCGTTATCCTCCACGGATGCACGGTCAGGGACAGATGCCTTATCGGCATGGGCTCCGTTATCATGGATGACGCCCTGATAGGGGAGGACTCCATAGTGGGAGCCGGGGCGGTTGTCACGGAAAGGACAAATATCCCCCGGAGGAGCCTTATACTCGGTGTTCCGGCAAGGGTCGTAAGGGGGCTTAAAGACGGGGAGGTGGAAAGGATACTGAAGGCCGCCGAGAATTACATGGAGTATACGAGAAATTATATCGAAGGCGGACACCCTTGAAAATTTTCAGATGAAATACGCATCCATCGATATAGGCACCAATACGCTGAGGCTCCTTGTGGCGGACGGCCTTGCGGACGGCAATATAAGGCCGCTTGCATACAGAAGGGCCATAACGAGGCTCGGAGGCCGGTACAGCGAAGGGTGCATAGATAAATACGCCGCTGAAAGGACGTTCAATGCCATCCTGGAATTCAAAAAAGTCATGGACGAATACCGTGTGGAGAAAACCATTGCGGTTGCTACAAGCGTAGTGAGAAGGGCAAAAAATAAGGATTGGTTCGTGAGCGAGGTAACGAAGAGGACCGGGATTGGCGTGTCCGTTATATCGGGGGACGAGGAAGGAAGACTCTCGCTTTTAGGGGTTATGACCGTAGTAGGCGGAGAGAAAGACCGGCTGATTATGGATATAGGCGGTGGGAGCACGGAGTTTATCCTGGCGCGGGGCGCAGTAATTTCGGGTATATGGAGCATGGAGATGGGGGTGGTGCACTTGGCCGAGAATTTTCTGAAGAGCGACCCCCCGGCGGACTGCGAGATTGAAAGGATGGACCGGGAGATAAGGGCGGTCATACGGAATCTGAAGAAGACAATGAAAGGAAGCGGAATCGCCGTCGAAGAATATTCGGAAAGAAACGGCGCTGAAATAGTCGGGACCGCCGGCACCATAACGACCCTTGCGGCCATGGACCAGGACATTACGGAGTACGACAGGGGGAGGATAAACAACTATATCCTCTCCATTGACCGCATGAGGGCAATATGGAATAATCTCGTACGCCTTACCCTTAAAGAGAGGGAGAGGATACTTACGCTTGAAAAAGGGAGGGAAGACCTCATAATACCCGGGAGCCTGATAGCCCTCGCTGCGATGGATTCATTCGGTTTCTCATCCATGAGGGTAAGCGATGCGGGCCTGCTTGAGGGTGTGATACTTAACGAATTGCGTTTGACATGAAGAACTTTTTTCATGAAAGGGTCATCCGGCCTTAAAGTTTTAGAAAGGCCGGGCTTAATCTCAAGCCTCGCCGATGCGGGAGTTTTCCTTGAGAAAAGAAGGAGGTTACGCCATGAAGAACCCGGACGCAAAGACAAATCTTACATTCGACGATGTTTTGCTCGTCCCCGCGTATTCGAAAACGCTGCCTCGCGATGTGGACGTTTCAACGAAACTTACAAACATGATTAGACTCAATATCCCGCTCGTAAGCGCGGCCATGGATTGCGTTACCGAATCAAGGATGGCAATAAGCCTCGCCCAGCAGGGCGGCATGGGTATTATACACAAAAACCTCACCATAGACGAGCAGGCGCACGAGGTGGATAAGGTCAAGAAATACGAGTCGGTCGTGATACTCAAACCCAAAACCCTCTCGCCCGAGGAGCGTGTCGGAGACGCGCTTAAGATAATGAGGGAGGAGCAGATATCCGGATTCCCGGTCGTTAAAGGGGATGTCCTGGTCGGGATAGTTACAAACAGGGATTTAAGGTTCGAGGAGAACACCCGGAAAAGGATATCCGCCATAATGACGAAGAGGGTCGTGACGGCCCCGGTCGGGGTGTCGATAGAGAAGGCAAAAGCGATACTCCACCGGCATAGGATAGAGAAACTTCCGGTAGTAGACAGAAAGGGGAGGCTTCGCGGCCTCATCACGATGACCGATATAGAAAAGAGGGAGAGGTTCGCGGATTCATGCAAGGACGCCCTGGGCAGCCTCATGGTGGGCGCCGCGGTAGGGGTTTCCTTTGACAGGGACAAAAGGGTGGACGCCCTTCTCCAAGCGGGCGCGGACTGCATCGTCGTAGATACGGCGCACGGCCACAGTAAAGGCGTTATAGAGGCGGTCAGGGCGATAAAGAAGAACTTCAAATGCCAACTGATAGCGGGCAATGTGGCGACGGGCGAGGGCGTTGGGGCGCTCATAAAGGCCGGCGCCGACGCGGTAAAGGTAGGGGTGGGCCCCGGCTCGATATGCACCACGCGGATAGTGACGGGAGTGGGGGTCCCCCAGATAAGCGCGGTGATGGAGGCCGTAAGGGTGGCAAAAAGGAAAGGAATACCGGTCATCGCGGACGGCGGCGTTAAATACTCGGGCGACATAACAAAGGCGCTTGCCGCCGGCGCGCACTGCGTCATGATAGGGGGCCTCTTTGCAGGCACCGAGGAAAGCCCCGGAGAGACGGTGCTCTTCCAGGGCAGGACATTCAAGGTTTACAGGGGTATGGGTTCAATAGAGGCAATGAAAAAAGGCAGTAAAGACAGATACTTTCAGGAAGATGTTGAGAGCGAACTTAAACTCGTCCCCGAGGGTATAGAAGGCAGGGTCCCGCACAAGGGGCCGCTCCAGTCGACCATATTCCAGTTAATCGGGGGGCTTAGGGCGGGCATGGGATACTTGGGGTGCAGGACTATCGAAGAGGTGCACAGGAGGGCTAAGTTTGTGAGGCTGACCATTGCGGGATTGAGGGAGAGCCACGTCCATGACGTCCTGATAACAAAAGAGGCGCCCAATTATAAGATAGAGATAGACTGATGGAAAAGAAGGCGGAAGGAAGGTTGAAGGGCCGGGGTGAATAAATCAGTCCTATTTTTGCTTAGATTATAAGGTGTAGATATGAAAAAAAATAAGGTGTTAGGGTTTGATGAAATTATGAGCCTCTATGATGAATTGTTTCCTGATAGAAAAGGGATAAGGGTTGATCCAATGTTAAAGTCCGTTACCCCGAAAACCATAACCGAAAGGTTAAAAGAAGCCATCCGTCTTTCGGAAGAACTCATATGGAAAAGACCCTCAAAGAGATAATCAGGGTCCTTGAACATACGAGAGGCATTAAGGCTTATGCCCTTATAGGCGGGTTGGCTGTCGGCGGCTGGATTGCGCCAAGGGCAACAAAGGATATAGATATACTGGTTGATTTGTCTATTACCAATCGTTCCGCAATTGAAGAAATACTAAAGAAACTGTTGAATTCCGGTTTCAAAGGAGGCCTCGAAATAGGCGGCCCGGAAGACGATATAAAATTCTGCATAAAAGCCGTATCGAGCGGGAAGATTCCCGTTGATATAATATTCGCCAGCCGGAAATGGGAAGCAGAGATTGCAGAAGAAGGCGTTGCGGTTCGGGTGTTGGAAGGCATTTCCATTCCTCTGGCTAAGCCGGAGGGGCTGATAGCGCTTAAACTGAGGGCCGGCGGCTTTCAGGATGTGGCGGATGCGGCAAGACTTTTGATGGAAGCCGATTACGACCTGCAAATATTACGTAAACTAACAAAGAGGGCAAGGGTTGATAAAAGGCTTGAAAGGATGCTGGAAAAATTAGGGCTGACGTGACTGAACGGAATGCCCGCCAAATGGTGAAACAATGCCGGGTGTCAAAAATATGGAAACTACTAAAGAAGATGAATTTGAACACGAATTAGAGGTTTTCCGGACTGGAATCGAGTCTTGCATACGAAAGTAATGGTCGCTGTTTTTAGCAAATGGAATCAAATTTTCCGTGAAGGAACATCTTTTTCATGGACATCCACTCCTCAAAAATCCTCATCCTGGACTTCGGAAGCCAGTACACCCAACTGATAGCGCGGAGGGTAAGGGAGGCCCATGTCTACTGCGAAATCCATCCTTACAATATAAGCCTTTCCGCCGTAAAACTCTTTAATCCCCGCGGCATCATACTTTCCGGCGGGCCTTCGAGCGTCTATGATAGAGGCGCGCCTACAATAGATAAGGAAATTTTCCGTCTCGCCGTCCCAATCCTCGGCATCTGCTACGGCATGCAGTTGACGTCTAAACTCCTCGGCGGCAGCGTCGAGAGGAGTAGGAAGAGGGAATACGGCCCGGCGACCCTCTTTATCGAAGATACCTCCGCCCTCTTCCACGGCCTCGGGAAAAAGCCCTTAAAGGTATGGATGAGCCACGGCGACAGGGTTGAAAGGCTCCCCCGCGGTTTTAAATCCATCGCCACGAGCGCCAATTCCATATACGGCGCGATGGGAAATGAGAAATCCCGGATATACGGCGTGCAGTTCCATCCGGAGGTCGCGCACACGGAGCAGGGCGAAAGAATCTTGAGGAATTTTATCTTGCGCATCTGCGGCTTGAAGCCCCTCTGGACCATGCGTTCGTTCATAGAAACAACCGTTGAGGATATCAAAAGAAAGGTAGGGGGCGGGAAGGTCGTATGCGGCATAAGCGGCGGGGTGGACTCGTCCGTTACGGCCGCGCTCGTGGCGAGGGCCGTCAAAGGCAGATTAACCTGCATATTCGTAGATAACGGGGTATTGAGGAAAGGGGAGGCGGAAAAGGTATACTCCACCCTTAAAAAGAATTTTAAGATGCGCATAAAAAAGGTGGACTCAAGCAGGAGGTTCTTTAAAAGGCTCAAAGGGGTTATTGACCCCGAAAGGAAAAGGAAGGCCATCGGGAACGAATTCATAAGGGTGTTCGAGGAGGAGGCGAAGAAGCTCAAAGGGGTTTGTTTCCTCGCGCAGGGGACCCTGTATCCGGACGTCATAGAGAGTGTTTCTTTCAAGGGGCCTTCCGCGACGATAAAGAGCCACCATAACGTGGGGGGGCTCTTGAAGGGTATGAGGCTTACCCTCGTCGAGCCTTTGAGGGAACTATTTAAAGACGAGGTCAGAGGGGTGGGCAGCGAACTCGGATTTCCGGAGGAACTCGTCAACCGGCACCCCTTCCCAGGGCCCGGGCTTGCGATAAGGATAATAGGGGAGGTGACTCCCGAAAGGTGCGCCATACTGCGGGAGGCGGATTCCATAGTGCTGGAGGAGATCAAGGGGGCCGGACTCTATAAAGAGTTGTGGCAGGCATTTGCCGTGCTTCTTCCCATAAAGACGGTGGGGGTCATGGGAGACGAGAGGACCTACGAGTGCGCGGTTGCGGTAAGGGCCGTTACGAGCGTTGACGGCATGACGGCGGACTGGGCGAGGCTGCCCTACGATGTAATGCAAAGGGTATCCTCGAGGATAATAAATGAGGTGAAAGGGGTCAACAGGGTCGTCTACGATATAAGCAGCAAACCGCCCGGCACCATCGAGTGGGAATAAACAAACGGGAGCGAAGATAATGTCAATCGATGACCTAAAAGGAAAAGAGACATGGAGGCTTTTCAGGATATTGAGCGAGCTTGTCGAGGGCTTTGAGGAACTCTCCGGCATAGGGCCCGCCGTATCCATATTCGGCTCGGCCCGGTTTTCCTCCAGGAATAAGTTCTACAAAAAGGCGGTCGAGGTGTCCCGCCTTCTTTCAGAGAACGGTTACGCGGTCATAACCGGAGGGGGAGGGGGGATAATGGAGGCCGCAAACAGGGGGGCGAAGACGAACAAGGGTGTTTCCATAGGGCTTAACATCACCCTGCCGAAGGAACAAAAACCGAACCAATACCAGACTCGGTCCCTGCAGTTCCGTTACTTCTTCGCCAGAAAGGTCATGTTCGTAAAATACGCCATAGGGTACGTCTGTATGCCCGGCGGTTTCGGAACGCTCGATGAGTTCTTCGAGGCGTTAACGCTCATCCAGACCCACAAGATATATCCGTTCCCGCTTATACTCTTCGGCCATGAGTACTGGGGGCCTATAGTCTCGTTTATGAAAAGCACCATGGTAAGATACGGCACCGTGGACAGCGAGGAGTTGAATATCATAAAGATAACCGACGACCCCCAGGAAGTGGTGGACATAATCAACAAGCACAGGGACTGGAAGATAAAGATGAAGGAGGTTGTAAAACTACCGTCCCCGGGCCAGATAGAATTATAAAAGGAGGGTCTTAAATATGCACGGAAGCGCCGGGCATGAACACGGCCATGAGGAGAAACTTAAAAGGATTTCAATCGCCCTCGAAGAAGGCCAGATAGAACTCTTAAGAGAGATAGCGAAGGAATATGCCGGAAAACTCGGACAGCGTTGGAGCATAAGCGCGGTGGTAAGGGTCGCGGTCGGAGACCTTCTGACCAAGATGGGCAAAATCGCATAATCAGCCGGCACGGAGGGCGCCGGGACCTGGCCGTTTTTGCGAGAGATATACCTGCCGGGGATTTAAGTTTCGGGAGTTATTGTAACCTGTGTCGGTACCATGCTAAGGAAGCTCTGAAAAAGTATTTTGAGAGAACCCGACACAACCTTTGGATGGTTTTCCCCAAAAATGCTTTTTTCAGAGATTCCTTAAGAGGTTTCCCCGGTC
>JACRCB010000167.1 GCA_016219165.1 Deltaproteobacteria bacterium
GGGCGTTGATATCCAGGACAAAATACCGGATAAACTCCCTGAATTTCGCCTCAGAAATTTTTGAACGCTTTAGATACTTGTTTTTTTGTGTCATGACAAGGACTTAGAGCATATTAACATGCTCTGTCCTAGTCAAGACCCAATCTTTAAAGGTGGAGGGGCGTAATGCTTTTTAAAGACAGGGTCGCAATCGTAACGGGCGGGGGGCAGGGCATAGGCAAGGCCATCTCCCTCAAACTCGCGGGCGAGGGCGCCGACGTGGCCGTTGTGGATATAAATCCGGAGTTATCCGGGCAGGCCGCAAAGGAGATAGAGGCCCTCGGCAGGCGCGCTATTGCGCTTAAGGCGGACGTGGGAGACTTTAACGGGGCCGAAAAGATGGTGGGGGACGTTCTGGCAGGGCTCGGCGGGCTGCATATACTCATTAACAACGCCGGCATCACGCGGGACAGGTTGCTTCTGAGGATGACGGAAGAGGACTGGGATATTGTCCTCAACGTGAACCTTAAAGGGGCGTTCAACTGCACAAAGGCCGCGGTCAGGGTCATGAGTAAGAACCGTTACGGAAGGATAGTGAATGTCGCCTCCATAGTGGGGCTTACCGGCAACCCCGGACAGGCAAACTACTCGGCGAGCAAGGCCGGGTTGATAGGTTTCACAAAGACCGTGGCGCGGGAGTTTGCGGGAAGGAATATCACCTGCAACGCCGTTGCCCCGGGCTTCATAGATACCGCGATGACGAAGTCCATGCCGGAGGCGTATAGGGAGGCCCTTACCTCGCGGATACCCATTGAGCGGCTCGGCACCCCCGGGGATGTTGCCGAGGGGGTATCGTTCCTCGCCTCGGACAGGGCAGGGTACATAACCGGGCACGTGCTTAGCATAAACGGCGGGATGTTCATGTAGGCTCCGCCGTAAAAACACCCGAACCCGGCCCTGCCGCAGGGGTGGGTGGCCGCGGGCGGCCGCTCTTCAGCGCCGGTTGTGCGGGGTTTGGTTGTAAAAGCGGGTTAGTTAATGATTTTTTCTGAAAACGGGGGGCTTAAGGGATTATTCAAATTGACAAACAATACCGTAGGTGTTATACATTAATTTCTTAAATCATTTCTGGAGGTAATTAGAGATGTCGACGGAAAGCAGGGTTAAAAAGATTATCATAGACCAACTCGGCGTTTCCGAGGATGAGGTGAAGGCCGAGGCGTCTTTTGTGGAGGACCTTGGCGCGGATTCCCTCGATACGGTGGAGATGGTCATGGCGTTCGAGGAGGAGTTCGGCATAGAGATACCGGACGAAGATGCGGAGAAGATAAAGAACGTGCAGGATGCCATAGATTACATAGGGAAAAAGGCCGGGAAATAACCTTTCAGTCCCGGTATGCATGGGCACACCCTCATTGGAAGGGGGGGGAGGGGTGCAAAGCGGCAAGTGTTTTCTTATTTCTGACCCCATTGTGCGGATGCGGCGGGAGAAAAGCGAGACCTTCTCCGTATCCGTCTTTTTTTTATATCCGGTTTTATATCCGGCGCCGTGGGCACGCATGACGATATTTTTAGGCAAAAAACCTTTTCACAACAAGTGTTTCTCCATAATGGCTTGTCAATAAGGGTCTTCAGGGGAGAGCGTTATAGATGAGCAGGGTGGTTGTAACAGGTCTGGGCATGGTCTCACCCCTCGGAACAGGGGTTGCCAAGTCGTGGGCCGGCGCCGTTGCGGGTAAAAGCGGGGTAAGGGAGATTACCCGGTTTGACGCAAAGGGGTTTCCCGTAAGGATTGCGGGAGAGGTGCCGGACTTCGACCCATCGGATGTAATCGAGAAAAAAGAACTTAAAAAGATGGACCTTTTTATCCAGTATGCCCTCTATACGGGTGTGAAGGCGTTCGAGGACTCGGGCTTTGTTGTAACCGGGGAGAACGCGGAGAGGGTGGGGGTGTGCATAGGCGCCGGCATAGGGGGGCTTCCGGCGATAGAGCGCTGGCACAGCGTCTTGCTGGAAAAAGGCCCGGAAAGGGTAACGCCTTTCTTTATACCGATGGTCATTATAAACCTCGCGGCCGGCCAGGTCTCGATAAGGCTCGGCGCGAAGGGGCCCAATAGTTGCGCCGTCACCGCATGCGCAACCGGCACCCACTCCATAGGGGACGCATTCAGGATTATAAAGAGAGGGGAGGCGGATTGCATGGTGGCTGGAGGGACGGAGTCGGTAATATGCCCCACCTGCATCGCCGGTTTTAATGCAATGAAGGCCCTCTCCATAAGAAACGCGGCCCCGGCCGGGGCGTCCCGCCCGTTCGACAGGGACCGCGACGGCTTTATCGTCGGCGAGGGCGCCGGAGTTCTGGTGCTGGAGGCACTTGAGAGCGCGAAGAAAAGGGGGGCGGATATATACGCGGAAATAACCGGCTACGGCATGAACTCGGACGCATATCATATAACGATGCCCGCCCCGGATGGGATTGGCGCGGCAAGGTGCATGGAACTCGCGCTCAAGGACGCCGGAACGTCTCCGGAGGATATAGATTACATCAACGCGCACGGAACCTCGACCTATTATAACGACCTCTATGAGACAAAGGCGATAAAAAGAGCCTTCGGCGGCCATGCAAAAAGGCTTGCCGTGAGTTCCACCAAGAGCATGATGGGGCACCTTCTCGGCGCGGCCGGGGGTGTAGAGGCTGTTTTGACCGTGCTGGCGGTAAGAAACGGAACAATCCCGCCGACCATAAACTACGAAAACCCGGACCCCGAATGCGACCTCGATTATGTGCCGAATACCGCGAGGCAGAAGAGGATAAATGCCGCAATGAGCAATTCCTTCGGGTTCGGCGGGACAAATGCGGTATTGGTGTTCAAGAGGTTCGAGGGGTAAAAGGGCATTATGGGTAAAAGGAGAGAAAAGGAGAGGATTGCCATAGCGAGCGACCACGCCGGAAGGGAACTCAAGGAAGACCTTAAAGAGTTCTTGGATACCGTAGGGGCAAAGGCCGTGGACATGGGGACCAACGGGAAGGAGAGGGTTGATTATCCTGACTACGGGTTCCCGGTCGCGGAGAAAGTTTCGAAAGGGGAGATAGACAGGGCAATCCTCATCTGCGGCACGGGCATAGGGATGAGCATCGTCGCCAATAAGTTCAAAAACGTCAGGGCCGCCCTTGTAAACGACGTATACACGGCCCGGATGGCAAAGGAGCATAACGACGCCAATATACTCGTCATAGGCTCTCACGTCACGGGCAAAGGCATTGCAAGAGAGATGGTGAAGGTCTGGATGGCCTCGAAATTCGCCGCGGGAAGGCACCGTAAGCGTCTCGATAAGATTAAAGAGATAGAAAAGGGCATGACAATGAAAAAGACGTCCGGGAAAGGGTAGGGCAGTGATGTCAGTTCTCAAAGGATTCGACCCCGAAATATTCGAGGCGATAAAGCTCGAAACCGAGAGGCAGGAATACAAACTCGAACTCATCGCCTCGGAAAACCTCGTAAGCGAGGCGGTGATGGAGGCCTCCGGGAGCGTTCTGACCAATAAATACGCGGAGGGTTATCCGGGGAAACGCTACTACGGAGGGTGCGAGTTCGTTGACATAGCGGAGAGACTCGCCCAGGAAAGGGCCAAGAAACTCTTCGGGTGCGAGCACGTAAACGTCCAGCCCCACTCGGGAAGTCAGGCGAACATGGCCGTGTACATGGCGGTGCTTAAGCCAGGGGACACGATGATGGGTATGAACTTAAGCCACGGGGGCCACCTTACTCACGGGAGCCCGGTGAGTTTTTCCGGACAGTTCTACAACGTCGTCCCTTACGGGGTGAGGAAGGACGACCACCGTATAGACATGGACCAGGTGCGCGACCTCGCAAGGAAACACAGCCCCAAACTCATTATCGTAGGGGCAAGCGCATATCCGCGGATAATCGATTTCAAGGCCTTCCGCTCCGCGGCAGACGAGGCCGGCTCTTATATAATGGCTGACATAGCGCACATAGCCGGGCTTGTTTCCGCCGGACTCCATCCAAGCCCGGTCCCCCTGTCCGAGTTTGTTACGACGACTACGCACAAAACACTCCGGGGTCCCCGTTCCGGCATGATAATGTGCAAAGAGGAATTCGGAAAGGCGGTAGACAAGGTGATATTCCCGGGCATACAGGGGGGGCCCCTTATGCACACGATAGCCGCAAAGGCGGTTGCGTTCAAAGAGGCCATGGAGCCTTCTTTCAAGGAATACCAGCGCCTTATCCTCGCCAACGCAAAGGCGTTGGCGGAGGCGCTCATGGAAAAGGGGTACGACCTCGTGTCCGGAGGCACGGACACGCACCTTATGCTCGTGGACCTGACCAAAAAAGACATTACCGGGAAAGAGGCCGAGGATGCCCTCCAGAAGGCCGGGATAACCGTCAATAAGAACACAATCCCCTTCGAGACCCGAAGCCCCTTTGTAACGAGCGGTATAAGGCTCGGGGTCCCGGCAATAACCACAAAGGGCATGGAAGAAGGGGAGATGAAGCATATCGCCGGCCTGATAGACAGGGCGCTCAGGAATAGGAACGATGAGGGGGAACTCGACAGGCTCAAGGCGGAGGTGAGGGAACTCTGTTCGAGGTTCCTTTTTTATAGGAATAGGCTTGGCAAAAGATAGGAAATAGGGATAGAATAAATTTTCTCATTTTTTTTAATAAAAATAACTAAATACGGTTTCAGTGGTAAAATGGACACACCATAGGTTTCGGAGGAATTATGAATAGTATTACAAAAGGGAGGAGTCCTTTCTATCCCGGTCAACCTGTGCCTCCTAATCTGTTTGTCGGCAGAAAAACCGAAATTAAGCGAATTATCAGGGCGTTAGACCAGGTCGCATTAGGGAAACCGCAGGCTATTTTTCTTACTGGCGAGTATGGCATTGGCAAAAGTTCTTTGGCGGGTTTTATAAAGTATTATGCCGAGAAGGAAAATCATCTTTTAGGCATTCATGTTCTTCTCGGCGATGCAGAGACAACGGAAGAGGTTGCGATAAAGACCGTAGAGGCCGTGATAAAATCAGAGGCATACAAGCCTACTGTCACGGAAAAGGTTCGCAACTCATTGGACAAATATATTAGTAAACAAGAATTCTTCGGTTTTAAAATAAATCTTGAGGCATTAAAAACCGACGGGCCTAATCTCTCGCGGGGTTACTTGCCATTTTTACGCGAAATTTTGGAGCGGGTCAAAGGAGACGGGATTAAAGGAATAATTTTAATTCTCGATGAAATTAACGGGATTACCGGCAAACCGAAATTTTCGCATTTTATTAAAGGGCTGGTGGATGAAAATGCGCTCAGTCGAAACCCGTTGCCTTTGTTGTTGATGCTTTGCGGGGTTGAAGAACGAAGGCGCGATATGATCCAACACCACAAACCCATAGAGAGAATCTTTGATATTGTCGAGATTGAGCCCATGGACACAACTGAAATGATTGATTTCTTTACCAAGTCCTTTGACGAGGTCAGCGTGCGGGTTGAGGAATCTGCAATGAAAGAGTTATGCCGTTTTTCAGCAGGACTCCCTAAGATAATGCATATTATCGGCGATGCTGTATTCTGGGTAAATAAAGACGATGTTGTGGCCGGGGATGACGCAATCATGGGAATTAGGGATGCCGCGGAAGAAGTAGGAAAAAAATTCGTTGACCAGCAGGTTTACAAGGCTTTGCGCAGTAAAGACTATCATTCGATTCTCGAAAAACTATGGAAGGTGGTGGATTTCGATTCCCCCTCTTTTCAAAAGAATACCCTTGAAGAGGGGCTTTCCGAGACCGAGAAAAGAAAATCCAATAATTTTCTTCAACGCATGAAAGAACTTAACGTGTTAAAATCCGGCGACGTGCGTGGAGAATATGTGTTTACCAACCGGTTAACGGCGTTTTATATGCTTCTTAAGTCACAGATATAGAAGACAGCCACGAAAAATACACACCTACCTCATCTTGCTATGTTTTGCTAAATCTGCTAACTTTTCTTGATGAAATACATACTCGCCTTCAGTTCCACGAATAAAGTGCTTAAGGCGGAAAGCGTCCTCAAAAAAAAAGATATATCCTTCAGGCTCGACCCCGCCCCCTCCCTCGTCTCTGCCTACTGCAATCTCGGCATAACCGTTGACGGAGAAACGCTTGAGGGGGCGCTTAAGACCCTCAAAAACTCCGGCCCGCAACCCTCGGCCGTTTACAGAAAGGAAGGGGACAGGTATGTTAAAGTGTGATTTCTGCGGCAAGGAGACCGAGCGGGTCGTCAGGGTGGCCCTCGATAAGGACTACGACAGGCTCACCGTAAGGCACAAGAAGATGTACGCATGCCCGGAATGTTCAAAGAAAAAGGAGGAGGAGAGGAGAAAAAGAGGGGAAAAAGGGCCTGCTAATTAGCAGGGTGCAGAAAAACTTGACGCGCCGTCTTTGCGAGCCCTGAAACAAGTTCAGGGCAGGCTCCGCGAAGCAATCCCCCGCCACCTTTCCGTCATTGCGAGGAGCGGTTGCGAGCCCCTGATTAAATAATGGACAGGTATCAGGGGCTCGCAACCGCAAAAATCGCTCCTCGCAATGACAGAAGTGGACTTTTTCCGCACCCTGTCAGGTGATAATTAGGGGTGGGGTGATAATTAGTGAGTAGTACAACATTTTTAAATTGGCGTGACAAAAAAATAAGAGTTATTGACTTTAGCCGCGTTATCCGGCGATAATATGCGGTTTAGGGGTGAGGGACGGGCTATGGGACAGAAAAAGCTCAAAGAGGAAAGAAGGGAAAGAAACAGGGCGGGCCTGGGAAATAACGGTCCTGCCGCTGCCGCAGGGAGTAACCGCGCCGGCAGGGCCGGCCGGACAACCGGCGATACCGTTATCTTTGCCGCGGCCGTTGTTTTGGCCGCCATAGCCTTCTTCGTCTTCATGCAGTCCCTGGGCTACGATTTCGTGATATGGGACGATAACATCCTTATTTCCGAAAACCGCAATATCCGCACGCTGGACCTGAAGTCTCTGAAATGGGCATTGACGAGCGTCGGCATCACGACATGGTATCCCGTAACGCTTATTTCCTTCGCGATAGATTACGCCGTATGGGGGCAGGACGCGCAGGGTTTCCATCTCACCAACATCATTTTCCACTCGCTTAACGTCTTTCTGGTTTTTATCCTGACCGTCCGGCTTGTGGAACACGCGGACCCGGCCGCCGCGGCCGGAGGCCTGAACAAAAAGGCCTTCATCGCGGCGCTTACCACGGCCCTGCTGTTCGGCCTGCATCCGCTCAGAATCGAATCGGTAGTCTGGATAGCCGAAAGAAAGGATGTCCTTTACGGTTTCTTCTTCCTCCTGAGTATCCTCGCCTATCTCAGGTACGTCTCTTCAGACGGTTCGAAGAAGAAGGCGTTTTACTACGCATCCGTTGCACTTTTCGCAATGTCGCTTATGAGCAAACCCATGGCCATAACCCTTCCGTTGGTGCTTCTCATCCTCGATTTCTATCCGCTCGACAGGCTTCCGTCCAGATTGGGGATTGCCGGCACAAAAAGGGTGCTGCTCGAAAAACTGCCGTTTTTCGCGTTGACCGGTCTGGTGGCCGTCATAACGGTATGGACCAATCAGGAGGGAGGGGCTATAAAGAAGTCCCCGTTCTTTACGCGCATCCTCGTGTCCGCGTGGGGGTACATATTCTATATTTATAAAACCATAGCGCCGATTGACCTCGCGCCGTTCTATCCGTATCCTTCGGACGTGTCCTTCCTGTCCGTTGAATATTCAGGGGCCTTTATAGCGTTCTGCGCAATCACCGCCGTGAGCGTTCTTTTATTGAAAAAGACGAGACTTTATTCGGCCGCATGGTTTTATTACGCGATTACGCTCGTGCCGGTGATAGGGATAGTCCCCATAGGCGGATTCGCCGCGGCCAACCGCTACACCTATCTTCCTATCCTCGGTCTTCTTATCCCGGTGGGCCTTGCGGCCGGCGCGGCTTTCGAAAGGTATCCGAAAAGACACATCCGCGCGCTAATAGCCGGCGCGGTCCTCATCGTATCGGCCGCGTACGCGGCCTCAACCGTCAGGCAGACGCCCGTCTGGAAGGACACCATAACCCTCTGGTCATATCAGATGGAACTCTACCCCGGCAGGGTGCCGATAGCCTACAATAACCGGGGGCTTGCCTATGCCAAGAGGGGCGACTACAGGCAGGCGATTGAGGATTACACCGTGGCCACACGGCTCGACCCCAAGGCCGCGCGGCCTTACAATAACCGTGGGAACACCTACATAAGCCTGAAAGATTATAAGCACGCCGTGGAGGATTACACGGAGGCTATCAAGAACAACCCTCGTCTTACGCAGGCCTACAACAACCGTGGGAACGCCTACGCGTCCCTCAAGGAGTTCGAAAAGGCCCTCGCGGACTATAAGGTCGTGCTCAAGTTCGACCCCAAAAACGGGATGGCCTATTACAACCTCGCGCTTACATACGCGAAATTAGGCAATAAGGAAGAGGCGGTCGTCAATTTTAGAATGGCGGCCGCCCTGGGATTCAGGCAGGCGCGGGAGTATCTTAAGAAGAAGGCTGACGCAGCCGCGGCCACCCGTCCCGGATCGCGGCGCCCCTGACTAAGGAACCTCTGATTAATTCCCTGACCTGACTTTGCGAGTCCTGAAACAATGCTGAAACAAGTTCAGCACAAGGTTCAGGACAGGCTCCGCGAAGCAACCCCGCCGCCGCCTTTCTGTCATTGCGAGGAGCGGTTGCGAGGCGAAGCCGAAGCAAACTATGGGATTCCTCGCTCCGCTCGGAACAGGCTCCGCAA
>JACRCB010000168.1 GCA_016219165.1 Deltaproteobacteria bacterium
AAAAATATAATATCCGCCATCGCCGTCATATCCATAATGTCTCTCTTTTCCCTTTCGGGGTGCGCCAAGAAGGGCGAAGAGGAGGCATTCCTGAAGGCGCAAAGGTCCTTAAGCGAAGGCAACTATACAGAGGCGCTGTATCTTTACAGGGTGTTCGTAGAGAAGTTCCCCGAAAGCAGCCTCGCCCCGGAGGGGCAGTTGAGGATATGCCGGATATACAGCCGCCATCTCGGAGACGTAAAGAGGGCGATGGATGCCTATGCAATGCTCTTCTACATCTATCCTGCGAGCCCCCAGGTCTATCTCGCGAGGGAAGACATGGCCGGGATTTATTCCGCCGCGGACGAGCCAGGGAAAGCGATAGCCGAATACGTCTGGCTCATCGAAAACGGCCCGGCAAAAGGCAGGGACCGCCATCGTTACAGAATGGCGCTCGAGTACGTAAAAACAAACGATTTCAGGCAGGCACGGATAGAACTGGAAGAATTGTTGAAGGACATGCCTTTTACTGAACTCGCCCCCCGGGTCTACTATCATATAGCGCTCACCCATTACCTCGAAGGAAACCTCGAAGAGGCGATAAAGGCCTACGACGGGGTGATTTCCTCATTTCCCGGCAATCCCGTTTGCATAGACGCCAGACTCGGCAAGGCAGCCGCCCTCGAGGAATCCGGCCGTCTCGCCGAAGCGCTTGCGCTCCTTACGGAACTTGAAAAGGAGTATTCAAACTCCGAGGTTGTAAGGATAAGGATAGAATCCGCGCGCGCAAGGTTAAGGAAGGAGTTTAATCCGAAGGAAGGTTGAAACCGGGGTAACCTTCAAAACGCAGATGGAAAAGTTTGCCGTAATAGGAGGGGGGGGGTGGGGCACGACCCTCGCAGACATCCTCGCGCAGAAGGGTCTTCGGGTCTGGTTGTGGGTGAGGAACCCCGGACTCCGTAACTTGATAGAAGAGGGGCGTGAAAACCCGGTCTACCTTCCGGGGGCAAGGCTTTCAGATAACCTCCGTGTAACCTCCTCTTTAGGGGAGGCCCTTGAACACGCATCTCATGTAGTATGCGCGGTGCCGTCCCACGGTATAAGGGATGTCTTTACCAAGGCATCCCCCCACATTCCTGAAAAATCCATCATAGTAAGCGTTTCAAAAGGGATAGAAGAAACAACCCTCCTTACCCCCTCCGGAATAATCAGCGAGATACTGCCCCGGGGCTTCCGTGAGAATATAGTTATCCTTTCAGGGCCCACGTTTGCAAAGGAGGTCATCCTGCGCCTGCCGGCCGCGGCCTGCGCGGCCGGTGAAAATGAGGGTAATGCGCGAAGTGTGCAGGAGGCCTTTTCAACCCCTTATTTCCGCATCTATACGAATCCCGACCCCGCGGGGGTTGAACTCGGGGGGGCGCTTAAAAACGTCATCGCTATCGCCGTGGGAATCTCGGACGGGCTGGGGCTCGGAGGCAATGCGAGGGCCGCGCTCATTACGAGGGGTCTTAAAGAGATTTCGCGATTGGGTATAAAGATGAACGGGAAAGAGCGCACCTTCTACGGACTTTCCGGGCTTGGAGACCTTGTGCTGACCGCCACCGGAGAACTTTCGAGGAATAGGAATGTAGGACTTCAAGTAGGCAGGGGCAGGCGCCTGAGGGAAATTTTGACGGATATGAGGATGGTTGCCGAGGGGGTGAGGACGTCCCTTGCGGTAAGAGAACTCGCAAGAAATAATAGGGTCGAGATGCCCATAACGGAACAGGTGTGCGAAGTCCTCTACGGGGATAAACCCCCGAAAGAGGCCGTCATGGAGTTGATGACGAGGGAATTGAAGGGGGAGTCATGAGCGAGGCCTTTCGGGGCTGAGCCTTTATGCCTTTACGGAGGGAGGGGGTTAAGAAACTCCCCCATAAAAAACTCCCATTGATGGAAGTCGTGGATTGTGTTAGAAGATTGAGAAGAGGTCTTAGGCGCACCCCCTTCCCCGGATGCGGCGGATTTCTTCTTATACAAACCTGAATGGGGTGCCCGCCGGGGTACCCATCCGCGGGCACCCACCCGAAGGGTGGGTCGGGGTCGGGCGGGCAAATATAAAAGATAACACCTTACCATAAAGAACTCCGCCATAAATGGCGGAGTTCTTTCAAGGAGATTGCTATGGCGTTTAAATCCATCGGCGAGTTGTACGACTCCCTGAAAGGCGCGGTAAGGGGGGAGGGGGATGGATTTGTCGTCACGGATGAGGAACGCCTCAGGGGAGAACCGGTTGACGGCTTGATATATAACGCCGTCTTTAACGCTGACAAGGGGATAAGGAATGAGGCGCTGAGGGTCATCCATGGCTGCGCCGGCATCATGGGTGTTAAGTCCTCTTCCATCCAGAATCTCTACGAGGCAATGGGAAGGGGGGAGTGCGGGGGCTTTACCGTGCCCGCCATAAATATAAGGGGGATGACCTATGACGCTTCGAGGGCCGTTTTCAGGGCGGCGAAAAGTCAGGACTGCGGAACATTCATATTCGAGATAGCCAAAAGCGAAATAGACTATACCGGCCAGAGGCCCTCCGAGTACGCCTCTTGCGTCCTGGCCGCGGCAATAAAGGAAGGTTTCTCCGGCCCGGTATTCCTTCAGGGGGACCACTTTCAGGTAAACGCAAAGAAATATGGGCAGGACAAGAGCGCCGAAATAAACGCCCTGAAGAAACTTATAAAAGAGGCGCTGGAAGCGGGTTTCCTCAACATAGACATAGACGCATCCACTATAGTGGACCTTTCAAAGTCCGATGTCGGATGCCAGCAAAAACCTAACATCGAGACAACCGCCGCGCTTACCATATTCATAAGGGAGGGGCAAAGGAAAGGTCAGATGGTTTCCATAGGAGGAGAGATAGGGGAGGTGGGCGGAAAAAACTCTACGGTCGAGGACCTGAGGGCGTTCATGGACGGATACCTCGGAATACTCGGAGGTAATTTCAAGGGCATAAGCAAGATAAGCGTCCAGACAGGCACTACCCACGGAGGGGTGGTGCTGCCGGACGGGACCATGGCGAAGGTGAAGGTTGATTTCAATACGATAGAAAACCTTTCCGGCGTTGCGCGCAGGGAGTACGGGCTTGCCGGAATCGTTCAGCACGGCGCCTCCACCCTTCCCGATGATGCGTTCGGTATCTTCCCCAAAAGGGGCGCGGCCGAGGTGCATCTGGCAACCGGATTCCAGAACATGACCTACGACAGCCCCGCCTTCCCCGAGGCCCTTAAAAAAGAGATATACGACTACCTGAAGGATAAGGGCGCGGATGAGAAAAAGGAAGGGGAGACGGAGGAGCAGTTCATCTATAAGACAAGGAAGAAAGGTTTCGGGCCGTTTAAAGAGAAGATATGGAACATCCCTTCAAAGAACAGGGAAAATATCGGACTTGAACTCGAGGAGAGGTTTACCCTTCTCTTCAAAAAACTCAACGTGGTAAATACCGCTGCCCTGGTTAAAAAGCATGTCGGGTGAGGTAAAGGCATAAAAGCCCCATGCGAAGGAGAAGGGTTTGATAGGAGGGGCGGCCTGTTGCGGCGCCTCCTAATCTTTTAAGGGTGGCGGGAATCCCTTATATTGTGTTATAATATCTTGTTAGAATATACTAAAGGGAGAGGTATAATAACCTATGCTTTCTGCAACGCAGCTCCGGGTCGGGATGACGGTCCTATATAATAACGAGCCCTGTAGGGTTGTCTTTGTCCAACATATAACCCCCGGTAACTGGAGGGGCATGGTCCAGACAAAACTGAGGAACCTTAAGACCGGCGCCACCGTCGAGAATCGCTTCCGCAGCGACGATAAGGTGGCGAAGGCGGTCCTCGAAACCCATGAGATGGGCTACCTTTATTCGAGCGGAGAAGACCACCATTTCATGAATACCGAGACATACGAGCAGCTCTCCCTCGACAGCGAAACGCTCGGCGACAACGTATATTTCCTTGTGCCGAACGTAAAGTTTACGGTAGAATTCTATGAAGGAAAACCCGTCGGTGTTGAAGCGCCGAAGGTGGTGGAACTCAAGGTCGCCGATACCCAGCCTAATCTAAGGGGCGCAACAGCCGCATCCTCGCAGAAACCCGCCACCCTCGAGACTGGCCTTGTCGTGAACGTCCCGCCTTTCATAGAAACCGGCGAGGTTGTAAGGATAGATACAGAGGAGAAAAAATATCTGGAAAGGGCAAGATAGGCGGGGACCTTGTTCTATCCTTCCTCCTAACCTCGTTCGGCAAAGGTTCCTCTTCTTCCAAAAGTCTTCGGCTGTTAGGTCCGAACCAAAGAGTTCCCTCTAAGATTCTCTCGCAATGAGTGTGGTCCGGGTAAGAATAAGAAAGAATCGATGGGAATGGATGAGAAGATAAAGTCCCTCCCTCCTCTGCCGGGAGTCTATCTCATGAAGGTAAGGGAGGGGATACTCTACATAGGGAAGGCGAAGAACCTTAAGTCTCGGGTGCGTTCTTACTTCCGGAGGTCAACCGGTGCCCGCCGTGCCATCAGGTATCTTCTTTCAAAGGTCGAGGATGTAGACACCATCGTCACATCCAACGAGAAAGAGGCGCTGCTGCTCGAAGACACCCTCCTCAAAAAACATAAACCCTGCTACAACATCCGGCTTAAAGACGATAAGGCCTGCATAAATATCGGGATAACCGTAAAGGAGAGATTCCCCCGCCTCATAATCACGAGAAAGGCCAAGGGCGGCGGGACGCGCTGCTTCGGCCCATACGCGTCCGCGAGGATGGTGCGGGCCACGGTCAAGTTCTTAAGGAAGATATTTCCCCTCTGCGTATGCACCCCGTATGAGTTCAGGAACAGAGGTCGTCCGTGCCTTGACTACCAGATGAATCTCTGCAGCGCCCCTGCGGCAGGGCTTATAGCGGAAAAAGATTACCGCGAGTCCGTGGACGGGGCGATAATGTTCCTTGAGGGCAGGAACCGGGAACTTGTAGGGAAACTTAAAAAAAAGATGTTCGAGGCCTCTTCCTCACACAGGTATGAGGAGGCCGCAAAACTCAGAGACCAGGTCCTCTCAATCGAGGCAACCCTCGAAGAACAGAGGGTGGTGTTGAGGGCGGCAAGGGACATGGACGTCTTCGGCCTTTACGGCGGGGATAAGGGCCTCGCCATAGAGGCGCTCTTTGTGCGCGGGGGAAGGCTTATTGGCACGAGGGATTTTGGTTTCCCCGCTTGCGCCGCGGGTCTTCCGTCCGAAGAAGTCATGAGTTCGTTTTTAAACCAGTTCTACAGGAGGCCGGAAAGTTTCATACCCGATGAGGTCCTGCTCCAGATTCCCATAGGTGACAGTCCGGCGATAGAGGATTGGCTTTCGGAGAGAAAGGGTAAGAGGGTGTTGTTAGGAAGACCAAGAAGGGGGGAGAAGGCGAAACTCCTTCTTCTGGCCGAGAAGAATGCAAGAGAAGCGTTTAAAAGAATCGAGGTGTCCGGGAAGGCTTTTCCCCTTGAGGAACTTAAGACGAGGCTCAGGCTCTTTCGCCTTCCGAAGACAATCGAGGCATTCGACATATCGAACATAGGCGGGAAAGAGGCGGCCGCCTCGATGGTTGTATTCAGGGACGGCATTCCGGATAAGAGCCGTTACAGACTCTACAGGATAAAGACAATAGAGGGGCCCGATGACTACGCGATGATGTATGAGGCATTGTGGAGGAGATTCAAGAAAGAGGGGGCGGAGGCCCCGGACCTTGTCGTAGTGGACGGAGGCAAGGGGCAACTGAATGTGGCCCTCTCGGTTTTAAAGGGCCTCGGCGTAAAAGGCGTGGACTGTGTTGCGCTCGCAAAGGAAAGGTTTTTTAAAAGGGGGAGGGAGTCAAAGGGCGAAAGGGTGTATGTTCGAGGGGTTAAAGACCCGGTCATTTTGAAAGAGGGTTCGGCCGGGGACCTCCTTTTAAGGAGGGCACGCGACGAGGCGCATAGATTCGCAATCACCTACCACAAAAAACTCAGGAAAAGAATTATCGGTTCCGTTTTAGATAATGTCCCCGGGATAGGTAAAAAGAAAAGGCAGATGCTTTTTTCAAGGTTCAAGGACCTCGACGGGATTAAGAACGCAAGCACCGAGGAACTTACGGGTATCCCCGGGATAACGGAAAAGACAGCGGACGCCATAAGGAAAACCCTCTGTCCGGAAAAATCCGCTTAGCAGGGGTGAAAAAATATCTTCCGGGACAACCTTTAAGGAAGCTCTGAAAAAAGCATTTTTGGGGGAACCTTTCCGA
>JACRCB010000169.1 GCA_016219165.1 Deltaproteobacteria bacterium
ATGGTGAGCCGCCTGGGACTCGAACCCAGGACCACCTGCTTAAAAGGCAGATGCTCTACCACCTGAGCTAGCGGCTCAAACTTGGATAGACAGGATTAAATACCATACCGCAAATTCTTTGTCAAACACAAACCGGCACGGTGGAATCATGGCCGGTCAACGATTACAAACGGAATAGACGCGGAAGGGATAAAAACATATAAACTTAAGAGATTTTGCCTCTTATATTCAGGACATTGAGCATCTCATCGTGTATGAGGCCGTTGGTTGCGACGACATCCGCCGAATATCTTGAAAGGGGATTATTCCTGAAGCCCGTAACCCTGCCACCCGCCTCCTCCACTATCAATGCCCCGGCCGCAATGTCCCACGGCTTGAGTTTCATCTCCCAGAATCCGTCGAACCTCCCGCACCCCACATAACTCAAGTCGAGCGCGGCGCTCCCCGCCCTCCTTATCGCCTGCGACCTTACGGCAAAATTCGAGAAATGGTCGAGATTATCTTCATCGGAGGTCCTCACATCATAAGGGAAACCCGTTGCAAGAAGGCTCTCGTTGAGTGTCGCCGCGGAAGACACGCTTATCCTTTTTCCGTTAAGGTAAGCTCCATTGCCCTTTTCCGACGTAAAGAGTTCATCGAGCATGGGGCCGTATACAACGCCGGACATGACAACGCCTTTCTCCTCGAACGCTATGGAAACGCAGAATGCGGGGTACCCGTGCGCGTAATTCGTGGTGCCGTCGAGGGGGTCTATAATCCAGCGGTAAGGGGAGCCGTGCAGGGGCATCGCCTCCGTGCTTTCCTCCGTAAGGATTCCGTGGTCCGGGAACCTTTCCCTTATCGCAGCCACAATAAGGTTCTCGGCCATTATATCCATCTCGGTTACGATGTCGACCGCCCCCTTAAACTCAACCCTTCCGGCCCTTCCGAGACTTTCCTTTAATTGCAGTCCGGCCTTCCTTGCCGCGGAAATCGCGGTATCCATTATATCCATACGAGAACCTTCTCTTTGAGGGGTCTGCCGCAAAAGCGGGGGTCTCCGGCAAAGCCGTACTTCATGCCCGAAGGCTTTTCCTTCCCGGGCATTGCAAAAGGGGGATGCGCAGACGTCTTAAGAAGCGGACGGACACCCGGAGCACTCAGGTTTTTTCGCGGAATCTTTGCACCCGGCGGGCTTTTCCTCGGCTTTTCCCTTTCCGGCATAATCCGTGGCATACCATCCGCTCCCCTTAAGATGAAAGGATGAGAGGGAGATGAGTTTCTCCACGGGTCCGGAACAGTCAATGCACTTTTTAAGCGGCTTGTCCGAGAACTTCCGCGTCAGTTCGAACTGCCTGCCGCAAGAGTTGCATCTGTATTCATAGATAGGCATTACATTATACCCCCACGGATATTCTTAACTATATTGTATGAATTAGACCGCATCTTGTCAATTTTTTTATTCCATCTGGACGGGCAAAACCCCGTCCCCTACCTCTCTTCATCCCTTCCCCTCTCTTTCTTGCCGCGGTGTTGCGGCCTTTCTTCTTTCCCTTTCCTTACCTCCTGCCCTATCTCGCGCCTTATCTCATGATCGATGATGACGAAACTCTTCCCATCGCCCCTCATCCTCACAACCTTATCAGCCGGGTACCTGTAATGTTCGGAGATAAACCTCAAGTTGACAAGGTCTATTACTTCGCCGTCTGTAAGGATTATCGTCTTCCACTTATGCCTCGGCTTATTCCTGTAATAACCGTATGCCCTGCCGTAGGGAGGGCCAGTTACGACCACGCCTGGCACATAAAAGACATCAGGGGTGAGCCCGTACTTAAGCGCTATCTCAATCCAACTCATGCCGCTTAGACGCAGATTAACTACCGTAAGATACGGAACCCGCGCCCTCCTCGCGATGAAAAAAACGACCGGGATCTCCTCATCCCTCATCTTTTTTTCCTTTATGACGATAACCTCCCGCTCGGGGACATCGAAGTAATCCCTTACGGCCATGTAAAAACCCCCGGCCCCCTCATCCGTCATCGCTATCCCCACCTGGCGCTGGGCATGCGCATAGGCGGGCAAAAAAGAGGCGAAGAGAAATAATAGAACCTGGAGTAAGAAGACCTTTCTCGCCATATAAACCTCCCTTTTGTAAGAAGACCTTTTTGTAAACCTGCGCCGGACTCGCCTTGGCATTGTTCCGGCAGAGGGTTCCCCGTATCAGTATTCGACTTCCTTTAAGACGAGCCCCTGCGGAGGCGCAGTCACCGGGGCCTTTCTTCTGTCCTTTGCCTCGATTATCCTCGAAACACAATCGAGGTCTATCTTGCCCCTGCCGAGAGTTACAAGCATTCCGACCATTATCCTGACCATGTGCCTTAAAAACGCCGTGCCCTTTACCTCGAAATCTATAAACCCCTCCCCCCGCTTATCAACCCTGAAGGCGAGGACCTCCCTTACCGGATGTCCGGCGTCATTTCGGGCCGCCATGAAAGAAGAAAAATCTTTTTTTCCGACAAGGAGCTCCGCCCCCCTCTTCATCGCTTCGATGCCGAGCGGGTACGAAACGCTCCAGTATCTGTTCTCAAACAGCGGGGTCCTGAAGCCCCTGTTAAAGACCCTGTAAATATAGGTCTTGCTCTTTGCATCCTTTCTCGAATCGAATTCAAGGGGGGCCTCCACGGCCGATTTAACCGCGATTGTATGGGGCAGGAGAAGATTCAACCCCCCCATTATCCCTTTCAAAGGTATCGCAACAGGCGTAAGAAAATTTGCAACCTGCCCGATGGCATGGACTCCGGCGTCGGTCCTGGAGGCTCCGATTATCTTTGTCTTGTCCGCGGTGAGTTTTTCTACCGCATCCGTAAGCGCGCCCTGAACCGTCGCAACCCCCGGCTGGGTCTGCCAGCCGGCATAACCCGTGCCGTCATACTCAAGGAGGAGTTTTATGTTGCGCATGGGCCTCATCCGCTATAGATGCTCCTTTATAAGAACCTCGGCTATCTGGACGGCATTCAGCGCCGCGCCCTTTCTTATGTTATCGGCGGCAATCCACATGTTTATGCCGTTTTCCACCGTGTCGTCCCTGCGTATCCTTCCCACAAAGACCTCGTCTCTTCCGGCGCAATCGAGCGGCATCGGATAGAGGGACCTCAAAGGCTTATCTATGACCTTAATACCGGGAGCATTTTTAAAAACCTCCCTTACCTCCTCCGGGGTAATCTTTTTCTCCGTCTCTATGTTCACGGATTCGCAGTGTCCCACAAACACCGGAACCCTGACGGCCGTGGCCGTAACCTTTATCGAATCATCCCCCATTATCTTCTTTGTCTCGTTTATCATCTTCATCTCTTCCTTTGTATAACCGTTATCGGTGAATACGTCTATGTGAGGGATGCAGTTGAATGCGACCTGATGGGGAAAGACCTTTATCCCGGGGGATTCCATGTTGAATATATGCCTTACCTGTTCAGAGAGTTCGTCCATAGCCTCCCTGCCCGCCCCTGAAACACTCTGGTAGGTGGATACAACGACCCTTTTTATCCTGAAATGGTCGTGGATGGGTTTCAGAGCAACCACCAACTGTATGGTCGAGCAGTTCGGGTTTGCGATTATGTTTTTCTTTTTGTATCCCGCTATCGCCCCGGGGTTCACCTCAGGCACGATAAGGGGGACGCCGGGGTCCATCCTGAATTGAGATGTATTGTCTATGACAACGCAGCCGGCCTTTGCGGCAACAGGGGCATAAACAGCCGAGACCTTAGCCCCCGGAGAGAAAAGCCCTATGTCAACGCCCGCGAAGGTCTCTTCTCCGAGTAAACCCACGACCCTGTCTTTCCCCCTGAAGGAGAGTTTCTCCCCCGCGCTCCTTTCGGAGGCAAGGAGCCTTATCTCTCCCACCGGGAACCTTCTCTCTTCGAGGATACCGAGGAATTCTCTTCCCACCACCCCGGTTGCGCCTGCGATGGCGACGTTATACGTCTTCTTCTTCAATCTAACCAAGGCCTCCTCTATTCAGGATACAACTTTAAGGCGGCTCAATTCAACCAATTTCTTGATGACGGAGGGAAAATCTCGGGAAATTTTCCTAGAAATTGAAAAAAACCGCCGCAGGGTCTTCTTTTTTTATCACCGAATTAAGGGATTTATCCGTTCTTCTTTTGGGGGGTTCCCGCCGTTAAAAAATCATTGACAGATTTGGCATATATATATATATGATGAGAGCGCAACATGACAAGGCATTAGCCCTTGACAGTGTCCTTCTTTTCTGAACCCGGCTGATTTCTTGTCCCTTTTTATGAAAGGGGACAACACGGGCGGCTTGGGGTCTCTTATGATAAAACGGATACTTATAATTCTGCCCCTCTTTCTTCTCTTGCAATCCATCTCTTATGCGCAATCCCTTTCTTTCTTTACCAAGAAATACGTAAGAACATCCGACAAGCCAAACGTTTACACCGATACACTGCCCGCCTGCAACACCGGGGCGACCTACAGCCTCGTCGTCATAAACGGGCAAAACGGAGAGGACGTGATAAGTTCCGCCTCCATAACGCTCAACGGCGTCGAGATAGTAAGGGAAAAAGAATTTAATCAGCGGG
>JACRCB010000170.1 GCA_016219165.1 Deltaproteobacteria bacterium
CGAGGAAGTATTTCAGGTGTTTTTTCTCCTCTCCGGCAAGGTACTGAAAGAGTTTTTTAAGTTTACTGTCTTTCGTTGCCTCTGAGGCGTCGGTATAGAACCTCCCGCCGTTCTCCTCTATCCTTACGGCCATCTCTATGATTTCGCTTCCGGAAAAGTAGACCGGGTCCATAAGCCTCCTCCATCCATTCTGATAACATTGCGGTGCATTATAGCAGAAATGCCGATGGAATTAAAGTCCAGCCCAGCACCACTCTGGACACAAAGTCCAGAGTGGTGCTGGACACGTTGGCTCTGAATGTTATGGAGGAAGCCCTGTCCAGAGTGGCGCTGGGCCGCAATCATTCCTCTTCAATCTGCGCCTTCTGGAGTTTGAGGCTAAAGTCCCTGTAAATCACCTTCCATTTTGAAAACATCTCGATAGCGCCGCCCCTGCCGCCCGCCTCCCTGCGGCCGAGGCCGCTCCTTTTCGTCCCGCCGAAGGGCAGTTGGATTTCGGCCCCTATGGTAGGCGCGTTTATGTATACTATCCCGCTTTCGAGCTCTCTTTCCGCGACGGCGCTCGTGTTTACGTCCCGCGTGTATATGGACGCAGAGAGCCCGTATTCGGAGTCGTTTGCAATCCTTATCGCGTCCTCAAGGTCTTTTGCCTTTATAACGGATACGACCGGCCCGAAGATTTCCTCTCTGGCTATCCGCATGGACGGCCTTACGCCGGCAAAGACCGTGGGAAGAACAAAGAACCCCTTCCTGCATTCTCCCGCCGTGTGCCTTTTGCCGCCTGTTATAAGGCGCGCCCCCTCCTTTTTACCTATCTCGATATACAGGAGTGTTTTGTTCATCTGCGCCTCGTTTATGAGAGGGCCCACGTCAGTGCCTTGTTTAAGGCCGGGGCCGAGAGTAAGCCTCTTTGCCGCACGGGAGAACATATTGAGGAATCTGTCGTAAACCTTTTCGTGGACTATGAGCCTCGACGCCGCGGTGCATCTCTGCCCCGTTGTGCCGAATCCGCCCCATATGGCGCCTTCCACGGCGAGCGTAATATTCGCGTCGTCCATCACTATTATGGGGTTTTTTCCCCCCATCTCGCACGAGATTTCCTTACCGAGCGCGCCGCAGACTTTTGCCAGTCTTCCCCCGACCGAGCTCGACCCGGTAAAGGATACGCCGTCTATCCCGTGGTGTGCGGCGAGATACTCCCCGACCTCGTCGCCGGTCCCGTGGACGAGGTTAAGGACTCCGTCAGGCACGCCGGCCCTTGCGAGGGTCTCCACCAGTTTCGTCGCGCATACGGGCGTATAACTCGAGGGTTTGAATACAACGGTATTGCCGCATACGAGCGCGGGGAGGAGTTTCCATGCCGGGATGGCAACCGGGAAATTCCACGGGCTTATAAGGGCGAATACCCCCACCGGCACCCTGACCGACTTGCAGTCCTTGTCCGTTAATTCGGACGGCACCGTCTCGCCCAGAAGCCGCCTGCCTTCCCCGGCCATGTAATATGCCATGTCTATGGCTTCCTGCACGTCCCCTAGCCCTTCCTTGAGGACCTTCCCCATCTCGCGCGTTACAAGACGTCCGAGGGTTGCCTTGTCTTTAAGCAAAAGTTCCGCGGCCCTGAATATTATCTCGCCCCTTTTGGGCGCGGGGGTAAGGCGCCAGGGATTATATGCCTTTCTCGCCGCTTCCACGGCCATGTCCACGTCTTTTTTTGTCGACGCCGGGACAGTGCCGATTATGTCGTCTGTATTTGCCGGGTTGATGCTCTTTATGGTTTTTTTATTCGCGGAGCCGAGCCATTTCCCGCCAATCAGGTTTTTATATGCCTCTGCCATAATGTCTTTCTCCGTAACAAGGGGTTCCCACGAGAGTATATCAGAGTGTCCGTGCAGGGGCAAGCGGGATGGGTTGACAGTAAGCGCGCAGTTATAGTATAAGTTAATTCGAGGCGGGCGTAATTCAATGGTAGAATGGAAGCTTCCCAAGCTTCATACGAGGGTTCGATTCCCTTCGCCCGCTCCAGTATTCTTAATCAGCCCTTGCCCTATATGCCGGGCAGGGGCTGATTTTTATGGTTGGAAGTTTTTGGGAAGGGTTATCTTTAAAACCATTTTCATGCTTGGTAACGGCGCATGAAATCTTACCGCAGAGAACTGTGGTTTAATCTCCCGCAGAGGATGGGGTTTATGAACATAACCCCGCAGGTCGAGGAGTGTCTTAAAGAGAGCGGCGTTAAGGAGGGGCTGGTTCTAATAAACTCCATGCACATAACGGCGTCGGTTTTCATAAACGACGACGAGAGGGGGCTCCACGAGGATTTCACGAAATGGCTTGAAGGACTCGCCCCGCATCTTCCGGCATCCCAATACCGCCATAATCTGACGGGCGAGGACAACGCGGATGCCCATCTCAAAAGGCAGGTCATGGGCAGGGAGGTTACGGTTGCGATAACGGGCGGGAGGTTGGATTTCGGGCCGTGGGAGCAGGTCTTTTACGGCGAGTTTGACGGGAGGAGAAGAAAAAGGGTGCTCGTTAAGATTATAGGGGAGTAAAACTTTTTTTACGTCAATCTTCTTCCTCTTCGGTCCTCTCGAATTTATAATTGGTTACGGTGTTGTCTTTTATGGTTATCTCCAATATAGTTTCTTTTACGCCGGCCCTTGATTTGTCCTCTATCAATCCCCCGAGATAGCGGGGGACTCTCGATTCGCGGTAGATATAGTATAGTTTTTCCGCCCCGTCTTCTTTTTTCACCTCCGTCGGGTCGCCGAAGGTGGCAAGTATTTCCCCTTTTTGCGTCTTACCGGGCTGTATCTCCCCAAGTTTCACTTCATCCACCAACCTTCCGCTGGTCTCGGTTTCAAAGGTGGCGCACCCTGCCATTGTTACGGCTGTCATGCAAGTGAGGGCTATGAGGGAGATTTTTCTCATGGATGCCGGGCGGTTTTTTCAGGCCATCTCCACGCCGTCGCGCGAGCGGTTCTTAACCGCGTACATGGCCCTGTCCGCGAGGTGTATGAGTTCGAGTTTATCCTTTGCATCCCGCGGGTAACTCGCCACCCCGATTGAGACCGTAATGCGGCAGTTAATGCCGTCTTCTTTAAGAAAGAGGTTCTCTTTTATGACGTTTTTGATTTTCTCCGCCACCAAGAATGCCTTGTCCTTCGGGGTCTCCGGCATGAGTACTACGAACTCGTCCCCTCCGTAACGGCATACCGCGTCGGCGCTCCTTACGTTTCGGACTATAAGCTGCGCGACCTCGGCTAAAAGTCTGCTTCCCGATATGTGGCCGTATTTATCGTTTATATCCTTGAAGAAATCGAGGTCCATGAATATCATCGAGAGGTGGTAGTCGTAGCGGGATGCCCTCGAAAGTTCGTAGTCGAGGAAGCGGTGCATGTGCCTTGAGTTGTAGATGTGCGTCAAGTCGTCGGTTATCGTGAGTTCCTCGACCTTGTCGAAGAGAAGGGCGTTTTCAATCGCTATGGCGGCATACTCCGCAAGGGTCGTCAGTATAAGCAGGTCTTCTTCGCTGAAGATTCCGTCCTCCGCGGTATTGAGGAGTTCTATCGCCCCCAGGCATTTTCCCCGTGTCTGCATGGGGACGCAGATAATCGATTTGGTCCTGAATCTCGAAACCTTGTCGCCGCGGGTTGAAAATCTCGGCTCTTTGTCCACGTCCGGGACAAGGAGGGGTTTGCCTTCCTTTGCAACCCACCCCGCTATCCCTTCTCCGAGTTTAAGCCTTAAGTCCCTTATCTTCTCGGCCCCTTCCCCTACGGCTATCTCGAAATAAAGTTCCTTCTTCTCGCTGTCGAGTAGCAGCAAAGACCAGTTCCTGGGCTTCAACAGCCCGCTAATCTGCTCCATCACGACCTTGAGGACTTCCTTCAAGTCCAGAGAGGATGTGAGGGCCTTGCCTATCTCGTTGAATGTCTTGAGTTGCTCAAGTCTGCCTGACTGCTCCTCGGTAAGGACCTTATCAGGGTTTTTGGGTTTGCCTGAGTCTGGGCGGTTCACTCAATAAATATAACCCTTTGTCAGGGAAAAAGCAAGAAAAACACCGTCTTAAGATTGTGCGTATCGGTTAAAGCGTGGATGGTGGATGTTTCGGCGAGTCCTCTCACCGAAACCGTTGCGCGGTGTGATGTAAGTTTCGGCGTGCGGACACGCCGAAACATCGAAAGCGTTGTATATTTAAACACATAGCCCCGCCCCTTTAGGGGCGGGGCTATGCAGAGAAAGGCAGGGATGTTAGCGTTAACTGCCGAATACCCATAGCACCGGGCACGGCGCATGCCTGCTTACCTTATCCGTGACACTCCCGGCAAATAACTTCCCTACGGGCGAATAACGGTGGGTCGCCATGATTATGAGGTCGGCCTTTTCTTCCACCGCGAGCGCCACTATTTCATGCGAGGCGTCGCCGTCCCGGAGGACAGTCCTCAAGTTTTTAACCCCGGCCTCCTTGGCCATGTTAGCCTCGGCCTCCAGCAGTTCCCGGCCTTTGTTCAGCCAGTCTTCGTGGATTTATTGCCATTCGGGTGAATCGGTGGTTACATCCGCGGCGCGGTACCACTTCTCCACCACGTGGAGTATGGAGAGTTTGGCTCCGGTCGTCTTACTTAAGTACGCGGCGTGCTTAAGCCCGGTTTTCGAAAGCTCGGACCCGTCAACAGTGCAGATTATGTGTCTGTATTCCATGATAACCTCGCTCAGGGATTTTTTTGCGCAAATGCGCGGCTGTAAAACGCGGTTATTATGCGCTGTAGTCCTTCACCTCTTCTTTGCGGACTTTTCCTCCGGCCCCGACCCATGTTTTTTCCCACTTGCGTCTAACCACCGTATACATGAAGAATATCAACACGGCTAACACCCCCCACACCGCGTATCCATACGCGTAGGTGCCCAGATGCTGCCTGGAGTAGCCCATGATGTTAGGTATGGTGCCGCCCCCGAGCGCCCCTATTTCGCCGATGAGACTCATGACGATGGCAGTTGAGCCGACCCATCGGAGCGGCACCAACTGGAATGTGGAGCCGTTGCCGGCCCCGAGCGATATCTCGAGGAGAATGAACGCTGGTATCAGCAGGTAAAAGGGCGGCCGTGTGGAGATAAAGAACAAGGCTGCCGCGGCCGTGATGCATATCACCGATATGACCCTGAGGCCTCCGAACCTATCAGCCAGCCAGCCCCCGGCGATGCGCGATATGCTGGCATTGATGGCGATGAGCGCCGAGAACTTTCCCATGTTGGCAAGCGAGACGTCGTATTCAAAGTGGAGGAAGGTGGGCAGGAAGTTGGCAAACCCGATGTAGCCCCCGAAGGTCAGGATGTAGGAGGCGCTGAATATCCAGGCATCCTTACTGCCGAGTATCTTCAAGTGGTGTCTCATCGTTTCATGGCTGCGGTCAGGCGGCTCCTTGGCCATGAATAACATTACGAGGAGCGATGGTATCATCAGCCCGGCGCCCGCCAGATATGCCATGCGCCAGCCGTAGGCAAGGGCTATCGGAGGGCCCGCGAGCATGGCTATTATGGCGCCGCTGTTGCCCGCGCCCGCTATGCCTATTGCCAGGCCTTTATGCTCCGGAGGGAACCAGCCGCCTCCGAGGGACAGGGCGATGCCGAAACTTGCGCCCGC
>JACRCB010000175.1 GCA_016219165.1 Deltaproteobacteria bacterium
AGACCGCCCTCGCGTTCATGGGCATGGCAAAAGAGGAGTTCAGGCTTCCGCTTGTAAAGCTGAGTGAGGAAAACAAAAAGAAACTTAAAGATGCGCTCAAGGGTTACGGGCTTATCTAAGCCATCCTTTCAGCGGCTGTTTGGAAGAGGGATTAAATGACGGGTATCGCGGTCAGCGGGGTTGCCGGCAGGATGGGGAAGAGCATAGTCTCCGCCGTGGTGGAGAATAAGGCGCTTGAGCTTACGGGCGCCCTCGAAAGCCCAGGGCATCCATCGGTCGGCAAGGACGCGGGTTTGGTTTGCGGCCTCGAAAAAACCGGGGTGAAGGTCGCTGATACGCCCGAAAGGGCGTTTAGAAAGGCCGACGTCATAATCGATTTTTCGACCCCGGAGGCGTCCATAAGGAATCTCGAAGTAGCGTCCGCCATGGGTAAGGCCATAGTAATAGGGACTACAGGTTTCTCACACCATCACAGGGAGAGGATGAGCGAACTTTCAAGGGCGGCGAGGGTTGTGGCCGCCCCGAATATGAGTATCGGCGTCAATCTCCTCTTTAAACTCGTGGAGGCCGCCTCCATGGCGTTAGGGGACGATTACGACAGCGAGATAATCGAATACCACCATCGCCACAAGGTCGATGCGCCTTCCGGCAGCGCGCTCAGGATCGCCGAGGTTATGGCGCATACGCTTAAAAGGGATATGGAAAAGGTTCTGGTATACGCAAGGAAAGGTATTATCGGGGAGCGCGCCAACGGGGAGATAGGCATACAGAGCGTCAGGGCCGGGGACATAGTGGGAGACCATGTCGTGCTTTTCGCGGGCAATGGCGAGAGGGTGGAACTCATCCACAGGGCGCACTCCCGCTCTACCTTTGCCAGGGGCGCCGTGAGGGCGGCCCTGTGGCTTGTCGATAAACCCGTGGGCCTCTACGACATGCAGGATGTGCTCGGGCTCAGATGATGCAATAGGCGGGATGCAGAGAAACCTTATGGAACCGGAAAAGAGAAGGAGGATAGAATGTTAAAATATTTAAACATCACTTTTTGTCTTGTGGTTTTGTTTCTCTCCGCAAACCCGGCCCGTGCCTTTCAGGGGCCCGGATGCGCGGCTGACTGCAAGGACTGCCACTCCATTTCAATGGATGAGGCGGATAAGATACTCAAGACCGCTCAGTTCGAGGCAAAGGTAAAGGATATAAAGATTAGCCCGGTAAAGGGGTTGTGGGAGGTCGAGCTCGCAAAAGGCAGCGAGACGATAACCGTGTATCTGGACTTTGCGAAGAAGTACCTCGTAAGGGGACAGTTTCTTCCTGTCGCGGATATCGGGAAACCTGCGCCGCTTACCAAGGTCGACACCAAGAAAATCCCTCTCTCCGACGCCCTTGTCCTCGGCAATAAGGACGCAAAAACCAAGATAATCGTCTTCGATGACCCGGACTGCCCTTTCTGCAAGAAACTCCACGAGGAGATAAGAAAGATAATAGAGAAGAATAAGGATATATCTTTTTTGATAAAACTCTATCCCCTCCCCATCCACAAGGAGGCGTACGACAAATCAAAGGCTATCCTTTGCGAGAAATCGGTTAAACTCCTTGATGATGCCTTTGCGGGAAAGGTACTGCCCAAACCCAAATGCGCGGCAAAAGAGATTGATGAGAACATCAAACTCGCCGGCGAACTGGGCATCCGCGGCACCCCGGCCATCATACTTCCGGACGGCAGGCTCATCCCGGGATATGTGGATGCGGACACGCTGTTGAAGATTCTTGAGTCGCCGCCGCTGTAGGCAAAAACCGGAGCCGGCGGGGAGGTAACAGGAGTCCTTCCGAAAGGAAGGGAAAGGTGCAGGCAAAAACTGGAGCCGGCGGGGAGAGTCGAACTCCCGGCCAACTGATTACGAATCAGTTGCTCTACCACTGAGCTACGCCGGCCGGCAAAACAATGGTAAGTTAACGGAGTGGTTTTGTCAAGACCGGGGCGGACTCTTTGTAAAAAGCCGCGGCCTTGGCTTCGTCAATGGCCGGTGGAAAGGCCCTTCTTAAAACTTTCAGACATAAAAGATACGAAGGTTTCTCAAAAGAGGGAGCGGAATTCATGCCGTTCGAAAAGATTCTCATAATAGATGACGACAACCTCACAAGCGTCATGGTTGAGGCGATGCTCCGCAGCTACGACTTCCAAACAAGGCGCGCCCCCAACGGGACAAAGGGGATTGAGGCCGCAAGGCAGTGGCGGCCGGACCTGATACTCCTCGATATTGTAATGCCGGATGTGGACGGGTTGACGGTGTGCGAGGCCATAAGGGGGGTTGAATTTTCTCAAAGGCCGTCCGTCATTATTACCTCAAGCAAGGGGGACAAAAAAATGATTGCGGAGGCCCTCCATAGAGGCGCCGACGACTTTATCGTAAAGCCGGCGGACGAACTCGAACTTATAGCGAGGATAAGCGCCCAACTGAGGATTGCCGGTTTATTGAAGGAGTCCGAGGAGGACAGAAGAAATACCGAGACCATCCTCGCAATAACCGAGGCCATGGGGACAACCCTCGATTCCACGGAAATCCTCGATATAATCGTAAAGAAGGTAGCGGAGTGCGTGGGGGCGGTAAGGTGTTCCATCGTGCTGCTTAAGACGAGGGACGAGGGCTATGTGCTTGTCTCTCACGAGGACCCGAAGGTAAGGGACTTAAAGATAGACCTTAAAAAATATCCGGAGATACTGGAGGTTATCAGGACAAAGACCCCGCTTGTAGTCGAGGATATGGCAAGCCATCCGCTGATGAACCCCGTGAGGGAATGGATAAGAAAACTTGAATTCATGAGCGTTCTGGTCATTCCAATCGTCTTTAACGAGAAAGTCCTCGGCACCCTCTTTTTACGGGCGAGGAGAAAGGACAGGGGCTTTACCGGAAAGGAGGTGGAGTTCTGCCGGATAATCGCCAACTCTTCTTATCATGCGCTTAAGAACGCAAAACTCTTTGAAGAGGCTACAAAAGAAAAGAACCGCCTCGGGGAACTCGCCACAAGGGACCCGCTGACGTCCCTGTATAACCATAATTTTTTCTACACGCGTCTTGAGGAGGAAGTCGAGAGGGCCATGAGATACTCCACCCACCTTTCGTTAATAATGATGGACGTAGACGACTTCAAACGCATAAACGACACCTACGGCCACAGGACCGGGGACAGGGTATTGAAGGAGGTCGCGGCATTGATACAGAAAAGCGTCAGGAAGGTGGATATGGTTGCGCGTTACGGCGGGGAGGAGTTCGCCGTGGTGATGCCCCAAACCCCCCTGGACGGGGCGTCCGAGGAGGCGGAGAGGATAAGGAGGCTTATTTCCGGCCATTCGTACGGAGACGTTGAAAACGGCGGCCTTAGAGACGAAGAGATAACGGTGAGCCTTGGGGTTGCCGCTTATCCCCACAAAAAGATTGAAAGCGCGGGTGACCTCGTAAACCAGGCGGACAGGGCCCTTTACGAGGCAAAGAATTCGGGGAAGAACTGCGTAAGGAAAATGTCTCTTAAGGGAAACTCTTTGTAAGAGGCCGTGATGACACGGGCGCTACGTTCAAAAACTCCCGGGGCCGTCAATCTTTATCGCGCACAGACTCCCGCACATCGTGCATACATCGGTGTCCTTGGGGGGGCTCGACTCCCTTAAAGCCCTCGCGGTCTGCGGGTCTACCGAGAGGCTTATCTGTTTGTCCCAGTTAAGGGCCTTTCTCGCCCTGCTCATCTCGATATCCTTTTCCATGGCGCCCGGTACCTTTTTTGCGATATCGCCGGCGTGGGCCGCAATCCGGGACGCGATAACGCCCACCCTTACGTCCCCGGCCGTGGGGAGCCTTAAGTGCTCGCTCGGCGTTACATAGCAGAGAAAATCCGCGCCCTTCGCGGCCGCAATGGCCCCTCCGATTGCGGATGTAATGTGGTCGTAGCCCGGGGCTATGTCAGTTACGAGGGGCCCGAGGACATAGAATGGGGCGCCGTGGCAGAGTTGTTTCTCCAATAGAACGTTCGCCTCTATCTGGTCTATGGGCATGTGGCCGGGCCCTTCTATCATAACCCCGACACCCTCTTCCCTCGCTCTTCCGGCAAGGCCTCCGAGGGTAGAGAGTTCTTCTATCTGGGCGCCGTCGGTTGCGTCCTTGAGGCATCCCGGCCTCAGCCCGTCCCCGAGGCTTAAGACCATATCGTATTTTTTTGCAATCTTAAGTAGGCGGGGAAACTCTTCATAAAGCGGGTTCTCTTTCCCGTTGAATCTCATCCACTCGGCAGTAAGGGCCCCTCCCCTCGATACTATCCCCATTATCCTCCCATTGCCCCTCCCGTCTTTTTTCATCCTCCCGACGGCCGATAGAGTTACCCCGCAGTGCACCGTGACAAAATCCACCCCGTCGCCCGCATGTCTTTCTATGGTATCGAATATTTCTTCGGGTTCCAGTTGAACGAACGACTTTCCTCTTTTTTTTGCATCGAGCGCGGCCTGATAGATGGGCACCGTGCCGACCGGGACCGGGGATTCATCGAGTATGAGCCTTCTGAGCCCGTCGAGATTCCCGCCGGTAGAAAGGTCCATCACCGCGTCGGCGCCGGCTTCGACCGCGACCTTAAGTTTCTCAAGTTCTTCGCGGGGGTCGGTTCTATCCTCGGATGAGCCTATGTTAGCGTTTATCTTCGTCCTCAGGCCCCTGCCGATTGCGAGCGGCCTTATTGAACCCCTGATGATATTTCGCGCGATGATTACCGTGCCCTCCGCCAATTCCTTTCTTATATATTCGGCGGTCGCGCCTTCAGAGGCCGCGGCCTCTTCCATTTCGTCCGTTATCCTGCCGCTTCTGGCAAGTTCGAGCCTCGTCATATCAACCTCCTGTCTCCGGGGAACCCTTTGCAGATTTATAAAAAGGTTCCTGCCGGATATACCCCTTTAAGTAACCTCTGAAAAATTATCTTGAGAGAACCTTTTTATAAAAAGGTTCTCTCAAACTCTCTCCAAAAATTTTCAGTTCTGGTGGGCACAGCCCACCTCTAAA
>JACRCB010000173.1 GCA_016219165.1 Deltaproteobacteria bacterium
GTTGATGAGCCGCTCCAAACCAGGTCCGAGGTCAGCGCCGAGCAGCCCGAGGTACTTATTATCCATACGGCCTTTTCCCATAACTACGCTTAGATTCCCGTTAAGCCCGGCCATGAGCGCGGCCGTGGTGCCGCCGCTCCCTTTAACGTCAATATCCACATTAATCTTTCCTTCAAATGCCTCCTCGACTCCGAGTTCCTTGAGCATCTTTCCCATGTCAATGCCTTCGGCCCTGAATACGGCCGAAAGTTCCGGCGTTTTGCCGCGCGTATCGAGATGAAGCCGGCCTTCGAACGCGCCGCCCCCTATCGAGGCCTTAAGAGGCTTAAAGGTAAGCCGCCCGTCTTTTACCGTCATCCGCGCCTCGAGGCCGTTAAGCGCCATCCGCGGCAACAGTATCTTCCCGGCGCTTAGCCTTAAGTCCGCCTCCGCCTTTTTAAGCGCATCGAACGGGAGGGGGCTGCCGGAAAAAACCTTCTCTTTCTTTACCCCGGCCTCCTCGCCCCCTTTCTTATCCGTCTTCCCCAAAAGGGGCCTCAGGTCGAGTTTTTTTGACGAAAGTTCGGCCCTGAGCCCCGGCTGTTTTCCTCCAAAGATTACCCCGAGCGTGCCGCTTAAGTCGCTTTCCCCGAACGAGGCCCTCAAGTCCGAAATATCGTAGGCGCCGGGCGAGGGGTTGGAAATCCGCCATGAGGCATCGAAAGACATGCCGTTGTATGCGCCTTTAAGCCCGGCTTCGATGCGGCCGCCCATGGCCTCTGTGCGGGCATCGAAGCTGGAAATCTTTACCTCGTAGAGTCTGCCCGATTGTCCGTCCCTGTAAGCGAGAAGTCCATTTTCGATACGGATTTTTTTGAAACTGGGGATATTGGCTTCCTCCGCGGATGGAGCCGGGGGCCGGGCCTTCTTCTTGGTTCCGAATTCGAGGTTAGACCTTCCGGAACGGTCCCGCTCGACGAGTATATCGGGCCCCGCGAGCACGAGCCGCTTTACCACGACATTTCCGAAGATAAGGGGGATGAGGGAGACCTCCGCCTCCAACCGCTTTATCCTCGCCATCTCAGGGCGCGAGCCCCATGGCGCGTTCTCAAACCCTACGTCCCCGGCCACAAGCGCCGGAGAAAGGCCGAACTTCAGGCCGATGTCGCCGCCTATGGTCAACTCTCTGCCCGTGGCATCCCGCACGGCCCCGGTTATCAGCGGCTTGAATTTGTTGAAGTCGTAACTCGAAACTATTGCATAGGCCGCGGCCATCAATACCAAGACCAAAGCCGCGGCAATACCGGCTATCAGCTTCAAGCGCATCGCCACACCCCTTTTAATCGTGTTCCTTTCTCCTTGCGGCCTTTATAACCTCCATCCACAGAAGCGGCTGGACCGATACGGCAAATGCCACGACCCACTGCGCAAGGGAAATCCCTGTTACGCGGAATATCCCGGCCAGCCACGGAATATGAACGAGCATTATCTGGGTTACGAGTATCGAAAAAACCGCCATATTGAGCGTCCTGTTTGTAAAAGACCCGGTAGAAAAGACCGACCCCCTTTCGCTCCGGCAGTTGAAGACATGGAACATCTGGCTGTAAACGACCACTATGAACGCCATGGTCCGAGCCTTCTCAAGACCCCCCTTGAAGAAGTAAAGTTCGAGCGCATAGACAAAGAGAGCGCAAAGGGCCATGAATATGCCCTGCATGACCATTACGCGGAAAAGCGGGCCCGTAACGACCCCCTCTTGCCTTGGTCTCGGCTTTCTGTCCATAATCCCCGGCTCGCACGGCTCCATGGCGAGGCCCAATGCGGGGAGCCCGTCTGTAATGAGGTTCATCCAGAGTATCTGCACCGGCAGGAGCGGAAGCGGCATGCCCAGAACCGAGGCAAGGAAAAGCGTTGTAATCTCTCCGATGTTGCAGGAGAGCAGATAATGCACGACCTTCCTTATGTTGTCGAATATGCCCCTTCCCTCCTCCACGGCGGAGATTATGGAAGCGAAGTTGTCGTCTGTAAGGACCATATCGGCCGCCTCTTTTGTCACATCGGTCCCCGCAATCCCCATGGCGATTCCGATGTCCGCCTCTTTAAGCGCGGGCGCATCGTTTACGCCGTCCCCGGTCATTGCGATAATCTCCCCCCTCTCCTTCCATGCCCTCACAATCTTTAATTTGTGTTCGGGGTTTACCCTCGCATAAACCTTTATCCTCGCGATATTCCTTTCAAACTCCTCCGGGCCCATCCTGTCGAGTTCTTCCCCGGTAACCGCGACATCCCCGTCCCTGAAAATGCCGATTTCCTTTGCTATGGCCGTTGCCGTAAGCCTGTGGTCCCCGGTTATCATGAGCGGGGTTATCCCGGCATCCCTTGCCTTCTCAACCGCAAGGAACGCCTCTTCCCTCGGCGGGTCTATCATGCCCGCAAGGCCGAGGAACGAAAGAGAGGTTTCGACCGAATGTATCGAGTGTATGTCTATGGGCTCATCCGATACCCTGTATCCCAACGCAAGGACCCTCAGGGCTTCTTTCGAAAACCCGTCGTTTGCCCTTAAGATACCTTCCTTCGATTCTCCTGTAACGGGCCTTTCCAGCCCCTCCGTGTAAATGGAGGCGCAGAGGGGCAGTACCATTTCCGGCGCCCCTTTCGTAAACAGATGATAATTCCCGGCCGCGTCTTTATAGATGCTCGTCATCATCTTTCTTTCCGCGTCAAATGGGATTTCGGACTCAAAATGGAGTTCTTCATGGAGTTCTTCTTTTTTAAGGCCCGCCTTCAGGGCAAGGGAGAGGAGCGCGCCCTCCGTGGGGTCCCCTATAACCTGCCAGTTGTTGTTATCCTTCTTATTGAGTTCCGCGGTGTTGCACAGGAGTGCTGCATGGAGAAGCTTTAAAAACACGGGTTTTTCGAGCGGCTCTATCTCCTTTGTCCCTTCAAAAAACGACCCCTCCGGCTCATAACCCGCGCCTGAGACCGAGAGGACCTCCCCTGTGGAGAGATAGACCTTTTTAACCGTCATCTGGTTCTGGGTGAGGGTTCCGGTCTTATCCGAGGCTATGACGGCCGCGCTCCCCAGGGTTTCGACCGACGGGAGTTTTCTTATGAGCGCATGCCGTCTTACCATCCTCTGAACCCCGATTGAGAGGGTGATTGTCACAACCGCTGGCAGACCTTCCGGTATTGCGGCAACGGCAAGGCTAACCGCGGTAAGGAACATATCGAGCGTTTTCTCCCCCCTCAATATCCCGAGTATGAATATCAGGGCGCAAACGCCCCCGGCGCCGTAAACAAGCAGCCTCCCGAACTCGGCGAGTTTTTTCTGAAGCGGCGTTGGCTCGGGCTTAACCTCTTCCAGAAGCCCCGCGATACGGCCGAGTTCCGTGGACATTGCGGTGGAAGTAACGATTGCCCTGCCCCTGCCGTAGACCACCGTTGTGCCGGAATATGCCATGTTGCGCCTGTCCGCGAGCGGGAGGTTGTCCTCGAGTTTTCCGGGGTCCTTATCCACGGGGTGTGATTCCCCGGTGAGGGGGGATTCGTCTACCTTAAGAAACTCCGATTTCGCAATCCTCGAATCGGCGGGGACCATGTCCCCGGCCTCGATGACTATTACGTCTCCCGGGACAAGTTCCCCCGCGTCCACGCTTTCGACTGCGCCGTCCCTCATAACCTTGGCCTTCGGCGCCGAGAGTTTCTTGAGTGTTTCCAGCACCTTCTCAGCCTTTCCTTCCTGAGAAAAACTTATTACGCCGTTAAGGACGACTATCGCCAATATCGCGATAGAATCGACCCATTCGCCGAGAAGTCCGGCTATGAAGGCCGCGCCTATGAGGACGAGTATTATGAATTCCGTAAATTGTTTTATGAACTTCAAAAGGCGGGATTCCTTCTCCGGTTCCCTGAGCCTGTTCGGCCCGTATCTCTCAAGACGCAGGCGCGCCTCCCCGTTGGACAGCCCGGCCGTGGAGGAGCCCAGTTCTTTAATAACCTCTTCTAATGACGCCCTATGCCATTCCACCCGGCTAAACCCTCCTTACAAATAAATCCCGCGATACCGAAGAACACCGCGCCGTAAACGGCGGAGAGACCCCGGCCCACCACTGAAACAATGCCGAAACGAGTTCGGCACATGGTTCAGGGCAGGCTCTGCCCATGAACGTTTTAACCCCGGGCCGGGCCGCTCCGTTCGCCCTTCCCGTTCACCCGGCCTTCCTGTTATTCCCCCATTTATTCTTAAATCTCGCTTTTGCCTTTTGAAGGAGATTCTTCGCCCAGACAAACTCGGTGGCGAGTATGGCAAGGCCGAACGGTATTACTATGAAGGCCGGCCCCGGAAGCGCTATCATCGCAATCCCGATTAAGAGCACGGTAAAGCCGACTACAGCCACTATGAGTTTCTTTATCTGCTTAAGGGCTCGTATGAGCATGGCCGCATCCCGCGTTTTTAACGCGGTTTCCCAAAAAAAACCTCTACCGCGATAAATGTTTATCATACGATAAATATTTATCACCGTAAAGGTCTCGCTTTTCCCGCAACCTGTTGGAGGACCGCGCTCGAGTTAAGCGCCTTCGTGCCGCTCCCCCTTACTTTAGAACCGGAAACGACAGAACCCGCGGAGGGTGTCAGGACAATGCGCAAAATCAGATAAGTTTACTCGCCTCAATGACTATCCCGGCTATCTCCCTCATCTTTTTATTCTCTTTCTGAGAATGGGACTGCAGGAGTTTAAACGCCTCCTCTTCGCCTATATTGCACCTTTTCATGAGGATTCCCTTTGCCCGCTCTATGAGTTTACGCGCCTCCACCGCGTCTTTCAGGTCCATGACCTCTTTTTTCAATTCTTGAAACTGCCGGTATCTCTCGAACGCCAGTTTTATGGCGGGAAGGAGCTGCTTCCTCGTCAGGGGCTTTACAATATAGCCAAAGACCCCGCTCTCAACCGCCTCGGCTGCCAGTTCCTCAGAGGAATAACCGGTAACCACCACAATCGGGACCGAAATGAGCGAAGAAATGATTTTTGCCGCGTCAAAGCCGCCCATCCTGGGCATCTTAAGGTCGAGGATGACGAGCGAGGGGTGGAGCCTCTTTGCCTCGCTGACAGCCTCCTCTCCGTTGTCCACGGCGGCCACTACACTGTAGCCGAGGGCCTCGAGATGGTCCTTTAAGAGGCGCCGGCTCTGTGTGTTATCCTCGGCGATTAATACGGTTTTCCGTTCCTCTCCGCCTGATGCAGAAGATATATGCCTCACCCCCCATAGAGATTAAATATCAAAAAATAAAGGTGTCAATGATAAGCGCTTTCTTTTCTTTTGCCGGGCCGCTCGAAAAACCAATCGAAACATATTGCAAACACCACAAAAAAACCTAAAGACGCAAGGTAGACCCTATGCTCGAATATAACGTCGAGGATGGGGATGAAACTCGATGTGGGGGAGAGGATTATGAAAAACCAGAATATGAAAAACGAGATAACGAGGCCGCGCTTTCTTGCACGGTCTTTCCTTGACCTTAAAAAAAGATACACGCCGAGGCCTATTATGAAGGCGAGTATCATAATGGACACAAAAGGGGGAGGGATGGGTATATTCAATACGGTCCCTCCCTTTATTTTAGGGGTCTCGAAAAGCCCTCTGGATATGGGAAAGTCGTAATCTATATTCTGGTTTGCCGGAAAAAAGAGCAGTGAGATGTAATAGATGATGACGTTTGTCTGGGTATAGAGGTATTCGAGCGGGCTTATTCCCTGAACCCCGAACCCCGCGCTCGGCGCAAGAGCCCCGGCCGGTGGGATGGGAGGGGGAGAGAGGGACTGGCCTGAAAGTTCCCTGCTTAAATCCCCGAACCCCCCGAGCGGAATGACCGTAGATAGCGCAAAATAAACAAGAAATGCCCCGAGGGCCGCGTAGAGGGGGAGTCTTCCACGACGCCCTTCAGTCCCGAGGAAATAGATTTCATAGAGTAATACGGCGGCAGGGAGGGTTATGGCAACCTCCTTGGCTTTGAAGCCGATGATATAGAACAGAACAACCCCGGTATAAAGGATTATCCTTTTTGCGAAAGCGGACGACAAAGAACCCTTTATGAAGATGAACAATGCCAGAAGATAAAAAAGGCTGGAGAGGCTCTCCATCCTCTGGACGATGTAAGTCACGGCCTGGGTCTGCACCGGATGGACGGAAAAGAGGAGGGCGGAATAGGCGGCTATCTTCTTGGACCAGAGCTCGTCCTTCGTAACTATTGAGAGTGTCGTAAACACAAAAAGATATGCAAGGGCGCCGTTTATGATGTGGATTACGATATTGACGGCGTGCCAGCCCCTTACATTTAGTCCCCCCACGGCATAATTCAGGGCGAACGTGGCCATCGTTACCCCCCTCTGCCCCGCGATTATGGCCGGGAGGTTTTTCAAGTCGCGGAGCTGGCGGTTCTCGACTATCTGCGGTATGTCGTCGAAATGGAAACTCGAACTCAGGGTGCCGGAATAGATGATGAATACGATGACGGCCAAAAGCGCTATAACCGCGCCGTGGAACCATCTCGCCTTTAAGAGCCTCTCCATCAATTATTATCCTTCCCCCTGCCGGGACGGGCCCCTTTCTCCACTTCCATGACCGCCTCTTTCAAGAGCGCCACCTCCTGCGTGAGCGCCTTATTCCTCTCTGTAAGAACCGATATTACCACGGAGAAATGCAGGAGTATTAGGATGACGAATAGAAAGGCGACCAGAAAAAGGAGAGACGGGGGGTAGGCAACGCCCACCAATCCGGCTATCCTATCGAGCAGCCCCTTCCATACGGAAAGCACCATGACGGCGGATATCAATGCAAGCCACAGAACCGAGTACTTCTCCTTTAACAGCCCCCTTCTTATGAAATCAATAACCACGGTAAAGAGCGCAAGGGATATGATTATGGAGACTATATGTATGGTATTCATACTGCATACCCCTGCGGCAAACCGGTCAGTCTGCCTTCTTTAAAAGGTCTACGAATATCGCGAGAAGCACCTTTATCATGTAATATATGCCTTTTCCGGCCGTAATCGAAGACCTCCCGCCCTTTCTTCCGGCCATCCTTACGGGAACCTCCATTATAGCAAACCCCTTCCGGCTAAGCAACACGAGCGCTTCGGCCTCGGGATAATCGTCCGGGTACCGGCCGCTTAAAAACCTTACGGCGCCCCCTCCCGCGGCCCTGAAGCCGGAGGTCGGGTCCGTGAACCTCTTTCTTAATACAAGCGACACTACCGATGAAAATATCCCTATGGCAATACCCCTTGAAAAAGACGGCCTGTATTCGCCGAGGCCGAGAAACCTCGAACCAACGGCCACATCGGCTCTCTTTTCCTCCACCGGTTTGACGAGTTTCTTTATCTCGCCTGCCGGGTGCTGGCCGTCGGCGTCCACCTGAACGGCTATCCCGTAACCTTTTTTGAGGGCATATCTGAAGCCGGTCTGCATCGTTGCGCCGATGCCGAGATTGTAGGCGTGTGAAATCAACCCTACACCCCCTCCCCCGGCAAACTCCCTTACAATCCGGGCAGTTGCGTCGGTCGAGCCGTCGTTTACGACGAGGATATGCGCGGAGGGCATCTCTTTTTTTACATCCGCTATAACCCCTCCGATGGTTTGTTCTTCGTTATAGGCCGGTATTATGACGAGGACCCTTGATTTTGGCTGCTCCATATGAACTCTTTTCCTTACGGGAGGAAATACGCGGAGGGAAAGACGCAAAGAATATTTCTAAAACAACAGTCTTATCTCTGCTTAGCATAGGCTGCCGCCTTGCTTGTTAGTGAAATAGCAAAATTTTCAAAGCTTAACTCATGAGAAGGTTCTTTAAACAACCCCTTCAAACCTGACTCCTTACTTGATAAAAGAAAACAGGCAGCGTCATACAGTCTTTCCCGAACCAGTCTTTCGCAGAATAATTCATATCGGCGTGCGTATGAGACGTTGCGGAATTCTTCAAATACTTTAAAATGAGGCTCTTTAACGCTGACGGGCGTTACAGAACCTTTAGTTTCCTCTAATAGCATTAAATATCCAAGCCAAGGCCGTTGAGATGGTTTAAAAGCGCCTTCCCTATAGGCAGTCCACAAATCAGTTGCGCTCCCCAGAGCTTCTTCAATACGATTATTGAAATTGTTGCCAAAGGAAGGCCCGACCTGAGACTTGAATTCTATGGATGCAAGGAGTTGTTTATCTACGACGATTACCAAATCCCATTCTTTGGTTGGACGAAAGAATCCCGGCAGGGTCTTTTTCTCTTTTGTAAAAATATGCGCGTCCGTGAGTCCGCTTCCGATTAATAAATCTTTTATTAGGCGAATAAAACCGTCTAATTGCGCTCCCCCGGTTACTGCACCCCTGTTGCCCTGGTCCTTTTTTCCGCTTAAAGAACCTTGCTTTCGAGATTGATTCTCTCTTGCAAGCCAAAAGTGCTGAATGGCCTCGGAAACACGTTTATTTAACTTTTCCACATCCTCACCCTTTAATCGCAAAAGGTCTTTAAGTTAACGTTGTTAAACAATTTACAGGTTTCCTTCTGTAACCTTTTGCAAGTAATGTCGAAGTAATGGGAATCGACCTCAATGCCTATGCTGTTTCTTCCCCATTTTGCGGCTGCAAGATTGGTTGTACCTGTCCCCATGAAAGGGTCGAGGACGGTATCTCCTGCAAAGCTAAACATTCTAATAAGCCTTTCCGCAAGTTCTAAGGGATAAGGAGCAGGGTGTTCCTTTGTGGAAGCCCCTGTAACTCCAGTCCATATCTGTACAAACCATTTCTTATGTTTATCGGCAGGAATAATGCTTAATAGACGGTTTTGAAGAGATGGCTGACGGTAGCCGCCCGGTTTTCTTTCCATAAGAATATATTCAATGTCATTCTTTATAACCGCATTTGGCTCGTATGGCTTTCCAAGAAAGCCTGACCCACCTTCCACCTCATATCTTATATTCGCTATCTTATGCCAAATAATAGGTGCAAGATTACTAAAACCTATCTTCTGACAATGCTCTTGGATGGACGCATGTAAAGGAATAACCGTATGGGTTCCTGCATTTTTGCGACGGGAAAGACAGACATCTCCGACAACACAAACTAAACGTCCACCTGGAACTAAAGCCCGGTAGCAGTGTTCCCATACCATGTCAAGTTCTTTTAAAAAATAAGAATAATTTTCTATTGCTCCCAATTGGTTTTCGTTAGCCCTGTACTCTTTGAGTGTCCAGTAAGGAGGAGAGGTAAGTATTAAATGAACACTTTCGGGTTGCAAAAAAGAGAGTTTTCTTGAGTCGTGCAGATATAAACTGTGAGTTGTAGGCATCTCTTGCAATGCTGCTTCTATTTGAGATACCAATGCGGGATTTTTTGCAATATTTGGGATATCTGTTTGTGGATTTTGAATCTGACGGACAAAAGCGGATAAAAACGATTGCGGGTCGTTTTGCTTTCTTAAAAAAGATGTCGACATCAAAGATACCTCACGATTCCATAGAGTCATTCTTATATTAACCTATAATTATGGTGCCGAAGGGGGGACTCGAACCCCCACAGGCTTGCGCCCACCAGACCCTGAATCTGGCGCGTCTACCAATTCCGCCACTTCGGCTCATCTTAAGCGCTTATCCCGCCCGGACTCTCTATGCTTGCAATAATTGGTTTTTCATTATATATTCTCTTTAACCGGAAACCTTGAATACTGAAAGTTTTCAAAAGGGTTGAGAAAAAACCTTTTTGCGAAAAGTTTTCCCTCAAAAAAATTTTTGCACAGTAGATACCTTTAGTCAAGTCTTTAAATTTTTTAAGATTTCCTGAGTCTGAAAGCCCGGAGGGATGAATGAAGTTCTTTATCGACACCGCAAACATCGAAGAGATCAAAAAGGCGAATGAATGGGGGTGCCTCGACGGCGTTACCACAAACCCAAGCCTCGTGGCGAAGGAAAACCGCGAGTTTAAAAAACTTATAAAGGAAATCTGCTCGATCGTTGACGGCCCTGTAAGCGCCGAGGCAGTAAGCATCGGCGCGGAAGACCTCGTTACAGAGGCAAGGGGGCTCGCCAAAATACATAAAAACATCGTCGTAAAGATACCCATGACGCTCGAAGGGTTGAAGGCGGTAAAGAGGTTATCCGGGGAAGGGGTTAAAACAAACGTAACCCTCGTCTTTTCCCCGCTTCAGGCCCTGCTTGCGGCAAAGGCAGGGGCCGCATACGTAAGCCCTTTCATAGGAAGGCTCGACGACGTATCCCACACAGGCATGGACATCGTTTGCCAGATAATGACGATATACGAAAACTATGGTTTCCAGACGCAGGTCATTGTGGCGAGCATAAGAAACCCGGTGCATGTCCTCGACGCCTCGCTCTGCGGCGCGCACATATCAACCATCCCCTTCAAGGTGCTCGAACAACTCTCGAAACATCCCCTCACGGACGTGGGTATCGAGAGGTTTTTAAAGGACTGGCAAAAGGTTCCGAAATAAAAGCCGCGCCGTAAAAAATGGCCCCCCTTAGGAAACAACAACAAAAGTCGTCCCGCGATGCCCGTTCCAAAACCCCCGGATGCGAAACCATCCCGGCCTCCTTCTTTTACCCGCACGCCGGCAAGGAAAAGGCCGCGCTCCTCACACGAGACGGCGCAAAGATGGTGGAGAAGACAAGGGGCGAGTTTGAAAAAGATGTAAGGGAACTTGCCATGGGGCTCATCTCCCTCGGCATAGGCCCCGGGGAAAGGGTCGCCATCCTCCTCGAAAACGGCCCCGAATGGATTATCTCGGACCTTGCCATAGCAGCGGCGGGCGCGGTGTCGGTCCCGGTCTATACGACCCTCGGGAAAGAGGAAATGCTCTCCCTCTTGAAAGACTCCCTGCCTTCGGCAATAATCTTTTCCGACGCCCACAGGGCGCGGGTCTTCGAGATAAAAACGGAACTTGCTTCCCTCAGGCGCCTCGTATCCACAGGCGGCGAGGGCGAAGGCATATCTACCCTCGATGGGGTAAAGGCCCTCGGAAGGGAATCCGGAAACGAGGACCTCATGGCCGAAAGGATAAAGGGCATATCCGGCAGCGCCCCGTTTTCCATAATCTACTCCTCGGGCACGACGGGAAGGGCAAAGGGGGTAGTCCTTTCCCATAAGAACATCCTTTCAAACATCTCTTCGGTGCTTGGATTGCTTCCGGTGGCAAAAGACGACATCTACCTTTCCTATCTTCCCCTGAGCCACGTGTTCGAAAGGATGATGCACCACCTGTTCGTATACAGGGGCTCGGCAGTCGCATATTCAAAGGGGTTCGCGTCAGTCGGCGCGGACATGGGGTTTTTCCGGCCGAGCATCATGACCGGCGTGCCGTTTTTTTTCGAAAGGATGAAAGATAAGATACTCTCTACACTCGGAGACAGGGGGGCAGCGGAACCCGGCGGACATAGCGGAGAAAGGATAAGGGAAGCGGCGTTCCCGGGCGTTAAATTCTTCATATCCGGAGGGGCGGCGCTCCACAAAGCCACGGCGCAATTCTTCCTGAACCTCGGGCTTAAGGTCCTTCAGGGTTACGGACTCACCGAGACGTCCCCCGTCGTCACGGTAAACACCCTTGAGGCGAATAAACCGGGGACCGTGGGGAGGGCCGTCCCCGGGGTTAAAGTAAAGACCAACGCAGAGGGGGAGATACTGGTAAAGGGCCCCAACGTCATGAAGGGTTACCATAATATGCCCGGGGCCACAAAAGAGGCGCTGAAGGATGGATGGCTCCATACCGGGGATATCGGCTTCATTGACAGGGACGGATTCCTTACTATAACGGGAAGGAAAAAGGATTTAATCATCACATCCCTCGGAAAAAACATCCCCCCCCAGAAGATAGAAACACTCCTTAAGGCCGATGAATACATAAAGGAGGCGCTTATCTACGGCGACGGCAGGCCCCACCTCGTAGCGCTCATCGTGCCGGAAGCGGAAAGGATGGAAGGGCTCGCAAAAGAACTCGGCATGGAGGGAATGGAGATGGAAACACTCCTTGCGGACAAGGCCGTCCACGACTTTTTTGAAGGAAGGATACACGCGCGCCTGAAGGGACTCGCAAGGTTCGAGCAGATAAGGAGGTTCGCCCTTATCCGGGACAGCTTAAGCCTTGAA
>JACRCB010000171.1 GCA_016219165.1 Deltaproteobacteria bacterium
GGGTTTTCCGGGGAGCTAAAAGTCTGTGAAGGGGGCTTGGGGGAAACTTCGGGCACACACCCGCAGGGTGGGTCGGAAAGTTTCCCCCAAAAATGCTTTTTTCAGAGCTTCCCTAAAAGTCTGCCCCCATAAGACCTTCGATGACTTTAACGGTTTTCTCCGTCGCTCCCCTGTTTTCTTCAACGGCCCTTTTCGCGTTCATACCCATCTTCTCCCTCAGGTCCGGACTGGAGAGGAGTTTCCTCAGGGCGCCAACCAATGTATCCTCCTTTACCCTCATTCCTCCCCCGCGTTTCTCAAGGAGTTCCGCCATATAGAGGTAACTTTTAAGATAAGGCCCGTAAAGCACGGGTTTCCCGAAAAACGCCGGTTCGAGCAGGTTGTGCCCGCCGCTGTCCACGAGGGTCCCGCCGACAAACGCAACAGTAGAGATACCGTATGTAAGGAATAATTCTCCGAGGGTGTCGAGGATGACCACGTCGTGAGAGATGCCTTTGGCCCCCGCGCTTCTTTTTACATAAGAGAGGCCCGAGGCCCTGACATTTGTCTCGACTTCGTTCGTCCTCTCAGGGTGTCTGGGGGCGAGGATGAGTTTAAGGGGCCGGAATTCTTCCTTGAGTTTTTTGAACGCATCCAGAAAAATCCTTTCCTCTCCCGAGTGCGTGCTGCCCGCAACGAGCACCCTTTCACCGGGCCTTATTCCCATGAGTGAACTCAATCGTTCCATCTCCTCTTTATCGAGGCTTCTGGGGCTCATGTCGAATTTCAGGTTCCCGGCGGCAGGACATCTTTTCGCGGGGGTCCCGAGGGCTATCGCCCTCTCCCTGTCCTCTTCAGTGCGCGCGCAGAAGGTCAGGGCCGAAAAAAGGTCTTTAAAAAGACGTGGATAACGGCGGTATCTTCTAAAAGACCTTTCCGATATGGTGCCGTTTACAACCACCGAAGGGACGGAATTTGTTCTGAGGATTCTGAAGAAATTCGGCCAGAATTCCTTTTCAACCGTAATGAATATGCCGGGGCTTATGCGCCTTATCACCCTCCTCGAAACCCATGACAGGTCCAGGGGGAAGTATATGAGGGAATCTATCAAAGACACGCCTTCTTTTCTTGCGACCCTGCCTCCGGTCGGGGTGACGGTGGAGAATACAATCTTAACCGTGGGGTGCCTCTCTCTAAAGAGTTTTAAAAGGGGCATGACGGCCTTCGTCTCCCCCACGCTCACCGCATGGAACCATGCGACCTTCTCTCCTTTAAGCCCCTCTAATTTTCCGACGTCGATGAGGCCGAACCTCTCCTGTATGCCGCTTAGGTATTTTCCTGAGGAGAAGGCCCTTACGAGAAAATATGGAAGGAGGACGATGAGGGAGAGATGGAGGAGGGTATCGTAGAGGATATACGCCATGGAGATTCTTCCATTTTCAGATTTTTCCAAAGAATCTGTCTGCCCAATCGGTCAGTTCGTTCAATCTCGTTTCGAGTTCGCGCCGTTTTTTTTCGAGTTCTCCGGGCCCCGCGTCCTTACTTACAACTATGGGGTCGCCGCAGATAAATACCCCCTTCGAGAAAGGATACGGCACTATGAAGGCGTCCCAACTGCCAAGGGTTTTTTTTTAGAGGCCCCGAAGGCCATAGGTATTATCGGAAGGTTTGTCCTCGACGCGATATCTACCGCCCCCATCTGGGCTTTAAATCTCGGCCCGACCGGGCCGTCCGGGGTTATGGCGATGTCCCCGCCTTCGCGCACGGATTTCAGAAGCCCCTTGACCCCGCCAAACCATCCCCTCGTAGAGGAACCCCTGACGCTCGTTATCCCGAAATTTTTTATTGTCCTCGCAATCAACTCTCCGTCCCTGTGATGGCTTACGAGGACCGTTATCCCCTTGCCCGGATATGAATATGGCATCATAAGGAGCCTCCCGTGCCAGAATGCGAGTATAATACGGCCGCCCTGCTTAAGCCCCGCCCTATAGGAGTCGAAGTTTACATAGGTAAACCTCATCGTCAGGGCCAGAAACCTTATGAATAAGGAGGCAAAGAGCGGCACAAGCATAAGCGTAATCTTATCCGCCATCCTTTTCACGTATTACGCCATCCCTTCTTTCAATCCCTGGAACTGCATTGTATAGAGGCGCGAATATTCGCCCCCGCGCCTTAAAAGTTCCTCGTGCGTGCCGCTCTCTGCTATCATGCCGCCGGAAAGGACTATTATCCTGTCCGCATTCTTGACGGTCGAGAGCCTGTGCGCTATGACGAACACCGTGCGGTTTTTCATGAGATTATCGAGCCCCTTCTCCACTTCGTATTCAGACTCGGTATCGAGGGATGAGGTGGCTTCGTCCATGATAAGGATGGGTGCGTTCTTGAGTATCGCCCTCGCAATAGACACCCTCTGCTTTTCGCCCCCGGAAAGCTTCATCCCCCTTTCCCCTACGACCGTATCATAACCCGCGGGAAGCCTCGATATGAAACCGTGGGCATTGGCCGCTATGGCGGCCTCCCGGACGTCCTCCTCCGCCTTTTTCGGGTCTCCGTAGGCGATGTTATTTTTTGCCGTATCGTTGAAGAGAATCACGTCCTGCGAGACTATCGCTATCTGGGCCCTGAGCGACTTAAGCGTCATGTCCCTGATGTCTTCCCCGTCTATAAATACGCCCCCGGCCGTGGTGTCATAGAATCTCGGTATGAGATTTACAAACGTCGTCTTGCCCGCGCCGCTCGTTCCGACGACGGCAATCCTTTCGCCCTTTCTTACCCTCAGGTTTATATCCTTGAGAACCGATACGGAGCCGTAACTGAAATCCACGCCTTTAAACTCGATAGAGTCCTTAAACCCCCGGAGTTCCGCCGTCCCTTCCTCGCCGACAGGCTCCACCGGCACGTCCATCACCTCGAATATCCTGACGGCCGAGGCAAGGCCCTGCTGGACGTTCAGATGCACGCCGTTAAGCGCCTTTATCGGCTGGTAGAGCATTACCACCGCGGCAAAGAACGATATGAAGGCCTCGGGGGTGAGGGTGCCGCTCGTTATCCTGTAGGCGGCATACAGGATGGTAACGGCGAAGCCGAAGGCCCCGACCGTTTCCATGAGAGGGGTGGATACGCCCTTCACCTTTATCGCCTTGATGGAGTATTTCGTGAAACGTTCGTTCTCCTTTTCAAACCTCTTGGACTCATAATCTTCCATCGAGAACGCCTTGACGATTCTGACCCCGGAGATGGCTTCATGGAGAAGGGAACTCATGGTGCCCATGGTAACCTGTCCCTTCTTCGAGACCTTTTTCATGAGCCTCCCGAGTTTTATCGCCGGGTATATCGCCACTGGGAAGGAAAGGGAAGCGACGAGCGCGAATCTCCAGTCCATCCCTATTATTATGACTATCAGGGCGATGACCGTAAGGCTCTGCTTTAGCGAGTCGGCGAGGGCGTCGGCGGTGGATTTCTGGAGCATATTCACATCGAGCGTGAGCCGGGAAGTCAGGCCTCCGGTGGGGTTGGACGTGAAGTAGCCGAGCGGGAGCCGCAGGACGTGCGCATAGAGGTCGCTCCTTAAGTCCGAGATAACCCCCTGTCCGACATAGCCCATGTAATAGGTGTTGCCGTATGAACTCAGCCCCTTTATGACCGCTATTACGACTATCGCGAGCGGCACGATAACCCGCATCCTCTCCGCAGGCGCGGCGAAAAGGTGAAAGGGCAAGGCAAGAAGATGCGGCAGTCTTGCGGCCATGTCGCCCGAGAAAAGAACGCTCATTGCGGGGCCGATAAGATAGGCGAGCGCGGCGTTTGCGGCCGCGAAGATGACCATGCAGACGATGGCGATGGCGAGCTTTAACCAGTAAGGCCGCATGTATTTCAATATCCGCAGATATATGTTCATAGGTTCCCGCTAAACGTTTGCGAGGCTGTTTCCCGGCCGGACTCCGCACTCCCGGGTCCCGATGAGCCCCAATATCGCCCGTGCGGCTTTTTCGGGGGCGGTCTCACCTGCCCCCCCTCTCAGTTCCTTCTTTATTTTTTCATAGCCCTCTTTCATAAGAGATTGCCTTTCCGGGTCATCGAGGATTGAGAGGAGTTCGAGAGATATGTTTTCTCCCGTAGCATCCTTCTGTACCAGTTCCGGCACTATCTTTTTATTCAGGATGATGTTCGGAAGCCCTATGGAATCGACCTCTACGAGCAATCTCCCTATAAGATAGGTTATGGGAGACACCTTGTAGATTATGACCATCGGGGTTCCGATGAGGGCCGTTTCCAGCGTTGCCGTCCCGGATGCCACTACCGCGGCATCCGATGCCCTCAGCGCCGTATAAGTCGAGTCCCGGATAATCTTTATATCCACGGGGATGCCTTTTGTGAGTTCTTTAAAGATGCCGTCCCCGATGCCCGGCGCCGCGGGCAGAAAGACTTGAATATCGGTTCCGAGCCTTTGCTGGAGGAGCTCCGCGCCTTGGACCATCGGCTTTAAGTGGCGTTTTATCTCCTCCGTCCTGCTCCCCGGAAGTATCGAGAGTGTTGTCTTATCCGGGGCCGCTCCAAGTTTTCTCTTCGCCTCTTCTTTTGTCATGCCGCAGACGGCCTCTCCAAGGAGCGGATGTCCGACGTATTCCACTTGAACCCCCGCCTTCCTGTAGAGCGTTTCTTCGAAAGGAAAGATAACGAGCATCTTATCCACGGTCCTTGCTATCCCGTAGACCCTTTTTTTCCTCCAGGCCCATACCTGAGGGCTTATGTAATATACGACCTTGACCCCCTCTTTCCTCGCCGCCCTTGCAAACCTCAGGTTGAAGTCCGGATAGTCTATGAGCACACAGCAGTCGAACCTTTCCTTCCTGAGGAGTCTCTTTAATTCGGAAAACGCCCTCGAGATGGGGTAGATTTTCTTAAACACCTCCACTATCCCCACAACAGAGAGTTTCGTCGAATCTATCCCCGTAAGGCCGGCCTCCCTCATCCTCTCTCCTCCCATCCCTTTGACCTTTATGGAAGGGGAGAGGTGTAGCAGGGCTTTTATGAGCGCGCTTCCGTGAAGGTCCCCGGATGCCTCTGCGCTTATCATCAATATGCTTTTGGCCATATAGAGGTCTTATGCGGACACATCCGCGCCCTTGAGCGCCGTAACTCCAACCGTTTGCAGGCGGATTTTCTCCATCGAGTCTCTTACCGATGCCTGTATCCTATGCGCGACCTCGAGCGCCCTTTTGCCGTCCTCGCCGGTTACCAAAGGAGATTTCTTCAAAGCGGAGCATTCGAGGAAGGATTTTATCTCTTCTTTGAGCGAGTCCCTTTTTTCTATCTCTATCTTTTCTTCGATTATGGAGGGTTTGGAGGGGTCTTTCCCGCGGGCGAGTTTAGCAATCGAGATCTCCTGCAGGGCATAGTCTATGGATATATAGGAATCGCTCTGAAAAAGCCTTATCCTCCTTAACTTCTCTTTCGAGATGCGGCTTGCGGTGACGTTCGCCACACAGCCGTTTTTGAAACTCATCCGGACATTCGCTATATCCACCTTGTCCGATATGACCGGTATCCCCACCGCGTCCACGGCGGCTACCTCGGAGGGGACGAGGTTCAGTATTATATCTATGTCGTGGATCATCATGTCGAGCACGACGTCCACGTCGAGGGACCTGTCGGGAAAGGGCGAAAGCCTGTGCGCCTCTATGAAGAGGGGGTTTTTAACCTTTCCGGCAAGGGCGATGACCGCGGGGTTGAATCTTTCCAGATGGCCTATCTGCAATGTTGCGCCGGTCTTTTTTGCCTCTTTTATCAGGAGTTCGGCCTCATCCGGGGTCGTTGCCATGGGTTTTTCGATGAGGACGTCTATCCCCTTCTTTAGAAATGACATCCCGAGCCCGTAATGGCTCTCGGTGGGTGTGACGATGCTCACACAATCGACCTTGCCGATGAGTTCCTCGCAGCTGGTGTAGGGGGTTGAGTTTGTCTCTTTGGCGACTCTCTCCGCGCGTTCCATGACTGTGTCGACCACCCCCGTAAGAACGGCATCTTCGAGTTCCGAGTATTTCTGGGCGTGGAACCTGCCCAGATACCCCGCCCCTATTACCGCCACCCTTACCTTTTTCACGTCTGCCTTCCTTCTTCGGTTTCTTTGTGCCTTACCGCGGCCCTCTCTCTGGCAACGCCCCTTTTCGAGTTCTCGATGAATTTCAGGAATCTCTCCGCGTGCGGCGAGCCCGCAAGTTCGCTTTTCAGTCTCCCCACCGCGTCCTTAATGGTAAGGGAAGACCTGAAGAGTATGCCGTATATCCTTTTGATTTCTTCTATCTCGTCCTTCGAGAACCCGTGCCTTTTAAGCCCCACCCTGTTCAGCCCGTAAAGATGAGCGCGGTTGCCTACGGCCATTACATAGGGGGGTATGTCTTTGCTTACCGCGGAGGCCCCTCCTATTATACAGTATGCGCCTATCCTTACATACTGGTGCACGGCGACGAGCCCTCCCACTATGGCGAAGTCCTCTATGGTGACATGGCCTGCGAGGGTGGCGTTGTTTGCCATTATCACGTTATTCCCGACGGCGCAGTCGTGCGCTACGTGGACATAGTTCATAAAGAGGTTGGCGTCGCCGCAGACGGTCTTGTATTTGTCCTTGGCCGGTCCCCTGTGGATGGTAACGAACTCCCTTATTATGTTGTTATTCCCGATTACCGTCTCGGTCGGTTCGCCCTTGTAGGCGAGGTCCTGGGGAGGGGCGCCCACGGAAGCAAACTGGTATATACGGCAGCCCGACCCGATGGTCGTAAGGTCGTCCACGACCACATGGGGGCCTATACGGGAGTCTTTGCCTATCTTCACACCATGGCCTATTATCGAATAAGGGCCGATAGTTACGCCACTATCTATCTGGGCAGTGGGGTGAACAACGGCGGAAGGGTCTATATTAACCTCGTCCTTTTTCAGCGTGGATTTCTTCATCTCCGTTTACCTTTCCACTATCGTTGCCATGAGCTCAGCCTCTGCCACGATGGTAGAGTTCACAAACGCTTCGCCCCTGAACGCCCATATGGTGCCCCGCGACCTTTTGACCTCCAGAGAGAGTAAAAGCGTATCTCCGGGAAGCACAGGGCGCCTGAAGCGTGCGGAGTCTATGCCCATGAAATATACCAACTTGTTTTCGACATTTGCGGACTTGAATGCGAGGATGCCCCCCACCTGCGCCATCGCCTCTATTATAAGAACCCCGGGCATTATCGGGTGGCCGGGGAAATGCCCCTGAAAGAACGGCTCGTTTATCGTAACGTTTTTGAGCCCCTTTGCCCTCTTGCCCGCCTCGAATTCGATAATCTTGTCTATGAGGAGGAATGGATAGCGGTGCGGCAAAATCTTGAATATCTCGTTTATGTCCAATGTATTTGCCGCAATAGTCTGTGCCATAAAGAGCCTCCTTTCCTTGTCAGGAACTTTTCTTAAACCCCGTGCTGAACCCGTTTCAGCATTGTCTAGGCAAAGGTTTCCGCGTCTGCTAAAACTTCCGGATTAAAAGAGGTGAAAGTCTCAGGGATGAGTTTCCCTCAGGAAGATTCCCGCGCTCTTTTTTCGAGGTCTACGAGCCTTCTTTCGAGGTCTTCGAGCCTCTTTCTAACCTCCGGCAGTTTTGAAGACAGGGCCTTAAGTTTTTTCCATTCATTATGGGGAAGCGCCGGATACCCCGTATAAGCGCCTTTTTCCCTTATGTCCTTTGTAACTCCGGATTTCGCGCCTATGATACAATCGTCCGCAATCTCGATATGCCCGGCAAGACCGGCCTGTCCCGCAATCTGGACACGCCTTCCCACCTTTGTCGAACCGGAAATGCCTGCCTGCGCCACAATGACGCAATCCTCTCCTATCCTTACGTTGTGGGCAATCTGGACGAGGTTGTCTATCTTTGTTCCCCTTCCGACGGCGGTCTCCCCCACGGTCGCCCTGTCGATAGTAACGCACGAGCCGACCTCCACGTCGTCCCCTATCCTTACCGTGCCGGTCTGCGGAATCTTGATGTATTTACCGCCATCCCTCGCGTATCCGAACCCGTCGCTCCCCAGAACGGAGTTACAGTGGATTATGACCCTTTTGCCGATGCCGGTACCTTCCCTTACGGAGACATTGGAATATATGGTTGTGCCTTCGCCTATTGTAACATTACGGCCGATATATACGCCAGGATAGATGATTGCCCCGTCCCCGATATCCGCCCCATCCTCGATAACCGCGTACGCCCCTATCGAAACCCTCTGGCCGAGTCTGGCCGAGGGGTGTATTTCCGCCTTCGGGTGGACCCCGGCCTCCGGCAGGAGCGGGGGTTTAAACTCTTTCAAAAGGACGGCGAAGGCAAGGTACGGGTTCTTTGTAAGAAGAAGGTTTTTCCCTTCGACGGGAGGTATATCTTCCGATACGACGACGGCCGATGCATTCGTCTCTTTCAGGTATTTCCCGTAGCGGGGATTGGAGAGAAAGGTGATGTCCCCCTGCCTTGCCTCCTCTATTGCGGCCACCCCCCGTATAAGAACGGAGCTGTCCCCGAGGACCCTTCCACCCACCTTCTTTGCAATCTCTCCGAGCGTTTTTACGCAGGCCATATATTAAGGAACCTCTGATTAAATGCTTTTTGGGGGAAACCTTCGGGCACCCACCCGCAGGGTGGGTCGGAAAGGTTCTCCCCCAAACCCCTTTCCAAAGACTTTCAGTTACAGGTGGCTGTCCCACCCGCTTATTTTTGTCAATAAATTCATATGGTTTCTCGGTTAGGGTGGGGCAGCCACCTATAGTAACTGAAAATTTTTGAAGAGAGTTTGAGAGAAACTTTTTATAAAAAGTTTCTCTCAAAAGAATTAATCAGAGATTCCTTACTTTTTTGCGCCTTTGTTGTGAGTCTCTATCACATCTTTCGTCATATCCGCGTCCTGCGGGCCGTAGATTATGCCCCCCATGGAATATTCGAGGACGTAGGCGTACCCCTTTTCCTTCGCGATATCCCGGACTATATCTTTCAATTCCCTTATTATCTCTTCCTCGCGTTTGCCTCTTTTCTTGTTGAGTTCATCGCCGTAGCGCATGAATTCTTTCTGGAGCGCTTGGCTCTTTGTCTCGAGGTCCTTTTCTTTCGCGTCCTTGGTGTCCTTGTTCCAGAGGCTGCCTTTTTTGTCGATTTCATCTTTCAGTTTTTTGAGTTCATCCTGTCTTGCGCTGAGCTCATTCTCGATTTTCTGCGCTTCCTTTTTGAGTTCATCCTTTGCCTTTACCCCGGCATCGCATTCATTAAGCGCCCGCTGAAGGTCGGCATACGCTATCTTGAATTCTCCCGCCTCCGCCTTTAAGACAAGTGTAAAAAGAACCAGGAACGCGATTGCAAACGCCTTTTTCATTTCCGTCTCCTTTTTGTTGTTCTGTTTTTAGGGGAATTCCGTTCAAAGACTCCCGGTTGAAAGTTTTTTGAACGGA
>JACRCB010000172.1 GCA_016219165.1 Deltaproteobacteria bacterium
AGATGTGCCCGCAAGAAATAAAGACCCGTTTCCATCTGTTCTCTGATATCTTGCGAAGCCCCAGAGACTTATAAAAGCAAATGTATTTAAGAAAAGCTCGGTGTTTACCTCGTTAGCCTGCAAAAAAATGGCGTTTGAAGAGAGCGCCCAGAATGATGAACCGACAAGGGCGGTATTTATACCGGAAATATCTTTTAGAAACAGGAATAGAAACACAAGAGAGAGGAGGGTAAAAAAAATGCCTATAAAAACAACCCCGGACTGCCCGTACCCCCACAATGATTCCGCAAGCATATATGCCCAGTATATACCGGGAGGCTTATGGTCCCACAGGTCTGTATATAGTTTTTCGCCGGCAAGGATACGGTGTGCAATATAACCATATGTTGTCTGGTCCCTCTCCAGCGGTTCCCCGATAGTATGGAGTCTGAGAAAGACCGTTAGCATAACGATGAATATGAACAACGCAAATTTAAAGCGCATATAATAAAAAGTCTTTTTTACTGGTATGTAAAAGCGGAGGTCTTTAGTTTGAATCTCTTCCCCCCCGGATTTCGGGTCATTCAAAAACTATTTTTTTGAACTTTCTGTTGCCAACCTGGATAGATACCGAAGGTGAGGAAATTTCCATCTTTTTATCTGTCACTTTCCTACCGTCAACTTTAACCCCCCCCTGTCCTATAAGACGCATGGCCTCGGATGAGCTGCTTGCGAGGCCTGTACGTACCATCACCTTGGGGAGCCACCTCTCCGTACCCTTGACCCTCACCTCCTCTATATCCTCCGGGGCCTCTTTTTTTACAAAAAGCCTATCGAATCCATCACTCGCCTTTTCAGCCTCTGCCTTCCCACAAAAACGCTCGGCCAGTTCAAAGGCGAGCGCTGCCTTTGCGTCCCTCGGGTGCACCTTCCCGTCTCTTATCTCCTTTATGCGTCCCTCGCCTTTATCGCTTAAGAGTTCATAATAGCGGAACATCAGTTCATCGGATATGCTCATCACCTTCCCGAATATCTCGGACGGCGGCTCTGTTATGCCGATGTAATTTCCAAGGGATTTGCTCATCTTCTGAACCCCGTCCGTGCCTTCGAGAAGGGGCATTGTTATTACGACCTGCGGGGGCTGACCGAACTCTTTCTGCAGGGTCCTTCCGACGAGGAGGTTGAATAACTGGTCCGTGCCCCCGAGTTCAACGTCCGCCTTAAGGACTACCGAATCGTAGCCCTGTATGAGGGGATAGAGGAATTCGTGGATGGAAATCGCATGGCCCTCCTTGTAGCGTTTCGAGAAGTCGTCCCGCTCCAGCATCCGGGCGACCGTAAAGCGCGCGGCGAGCCCTATGACATCATTCGTCTTCATCCCCTCCATCCAACTGCTGTTGAAGACGACCTCGGTCTTATCCTTATCGAGGAGCTTGAAGACCTGCTCCTTGTATGTCTCCGCGTTCTTTAAAACCTCTTCCTTTGAGAGGGGTTTGCGGGTCTCGCTCCTGCCTGAGGGGTCTCCTATCATGCCGGTAAAGTCTCCGATAAGAAGGAGGATATGATGGCCGAGTTTTTGAAAATCCCTGAGTTTATTTATCAATACGGTGTGGCCGAGGTGAAGGTCCGGGGCCGTGGGGTCGAACCCGGCCTTTATCCTGAGGGGCTTGCCGGTTTGGAGCTTTTTAACAAGTTCCTCCTCGGTTATGAGGTCAATAACGCCCCTTTTTATGACCTTTAGTTGCTCCTCGATGTTCATGGCGGGATATGATAGCAGGTAACTAAATAAAAGACAACCCAATCCCCCCCTTTGTAGAAGGGGACTGAGAGGGATTTCTAAAAAACCTCCCCTGTGCTATGATTGGGGGAAAGCGGAGACTTTATGGCGGTTGAGAGTCTTATATTCAGAGTTCATGCCATCCAGCGCATGTTCGAACGCGGGATAAGAAAGGAGGACGTCCGCCAGATACTGTTGACAGGCGCGGTGATTGAGGAGTATCATGAAAATGTGCCTTATCCGAGCCGTCTCGTCCTCGGATGGCGCGGCCAATGGCCTTTGCACGTAGTCGTAGCGGATAACAGGAAGGCCGGGGAGACCATCGTTATTACGGTATACGAACCAAACCCCGAGGAATGGGAACCTGATTTCAAAAGGAGAAAAAAGACATGAAGTGCGTAATCTGCAAACAGGGGGAGACACGCCCGGGCAAGGCAACCGTAACACTTGAACGCAACGGCACAACACTCGTTGTCAAGGGCGTTCCAGCAAATGTATGCGCAAACTGCGGCGAGGAGTATGTGGGCGAGGAGATTACCGCGAGGCTTCTTGATACGGCTGAAGAGGTCGCAAAAAAAGGCGTGCAGGTGGACGTTCGAGAATACGTGGCGGCATGAAATTTATGGGGGAATTCCCCCATATTCTTATATAAGGAGGCATGATATGAATAGATTGTCAGGCAGAGAGAAGTTTAATAGATGCGAACGCAATGGCTATAGCAGTTGTCCCCAATACAACAACCCCATTATGAAAGAAGCTATCATGCCGGATATTCCCGAATATCGTGGCGGCAAGCTACCATCCCTTCGTCCTCCATCTCAAGAAGATATAGAAAAGGCCGCGGTACTGCGTGAAGGGTGCGATTCATTTCGCCCTCAGTAGAAATTCCCCGGAGCCACCATACTTAATTGCCGTTTCCCCCTCACCCCACCCCAACCCTCTCCCACAAAAGGGAGAGGGAGAGGAAAAATTCAGGACAAACTTATTTTCGCCCATTATAAACCCGCCACCTTCCCCCGTCAATTCCTTGTTTTGCCTTTGACAAAAACCCCGGGGCGGGGTGCGAAGGGCTTAAGGAAGTGCGGGTGAGCGAGCGGGGCGGCAGGGAGCGAAGGGCCGAATGGCCCGTAGCGGCCATAAGCAGGCGAAGCGAACGGGGGAGGGGCAGCTCGCCCTGAGCCACCCCGCCCAAAGCGCCGCAGGGCGTAGCCGCGCGGCGCAACTGTCTTTAAGAACGGGATTGCTTCGGGACTGAAGCCTGCCCCTGCGAAAGCAGGAGCCCCTCGCAATGACATATTCTTGCCGGGGCCGGGGTGCATTCCCCCCCTCACCCCTGCCCCCGGATCGAGTCCGGGGCAGGCTCTCTCCCGCAAGGGGAGAGGGAGTAATGGGCGGAGATTGCTTCGCCCGCCTTAGGCGGGCTCGCAATGACAATCACCCCACCCCCTCCTTTATCCTCTTAATCTTTACCGCCCTTCCGCTCTCGGAATCCACCTCTATAAACACCCCCTGGAACTCAACCCCCTCCTCGGCGACCTCGAACCTCACCGGCACCTGTGTTAAAAACCTTTTTATAATAAGTCCCTTCTCTACGCCTATTACGGAGTCCGTGGGGCCGGTCATGCCCGCGTCCGTTATGTAGGCGGTGTGCCCATCGAGTATCCTCTCATCCGAAGTCTGCACGTGGGTATGGCTCCCGATGACCGCGCTCACCTTTCCTGCGAGATACCACCCCATGGCCATCTTCTCCGAGGTCGCCTCGGCGTGCATATCCACGAATATAACGGGTGTTTCCTCTTTTAGCCTCTCTACATTCTCAAGCCCCTTCCTGAAGGGACAGTCCAGCGCCTCCATAAACACCCTGCCGCAGAGGCTAATGACCCCCACCTTCACACCCGATGGACACTCGAATATAATAGAGCCTTTCCCCGGCGCGTCGGGCGGGTAGTTTGCCGGCCTTAAAAGCATCGGGGCCCCGGCGATATGGCCTGCCATCTCTTTCTTGTCCCAGATGTGGTTGCCCGAGGTGATGACATCCACATCAAGGGAAAGGAGTTCATGGTATATTTCAGGGGTTATGCCGAAGCCCCCGGCCGAGTTCTCGCCGTTGGCTATGACAACGTCGGGCTTGAAGCGGGACAGGAGCGAGGGCATGAGGCTCCGGACCGCGAACCGTCCGGGCCTTCCGATTATATCGCCTATGAAGAGTATCCTGGTTAGATTGGCCATTTTCCCCGGATTAGAGGCTGCCATGCCATGCTGAACGGAATGCCCGCCTACCTTGCGTACCCCACGGCCCTTGTCTCCCTTATGACCGTAATCTTGACCTGTCCCGGGTAACTCAGTTCCTTCTCTATCTTCTTTGCGATGTCCTTGGAGAGGAGCACCGCCATCTCGTCGTTTACGGACGCGCTCTCCACTATCACCCTTACCTCTCTCCCCGCCTGGAGCGCATAGGACTTATCCACGCCCTTGAAGTCCTTTGCTATCCTTTCGAGGTCTTCGAGGCGTTTTATGTATGACTCGTACATCTCTCTTCTTGCCCCGGGGCGGGCGGCGGACAGGGTGTCCGCGGCCTGGACCAATATCCCGAATATACTCTCCGGACGGTCGTCGTGATGCTGGGCTACCGCCGCCACAATCTTGGGGCTTTCGCCGTATTTCTTGGCAAGGTCAGCGCCTATCGCGGCATGGGTCCCCTCGACCTCGTGGTCCACGGCCTTGCCTATGTCATGGAGGAGCCCCGCCCTTTTTGCGACCTTCGCGGGCAGTTTCAACTCGTCGGCCATAATCCCGCAGATAAACGCCACCTCAAGGGAATGCGTATAGACGTTCTGCGCGTAAGACGTCCTGAACTTAAGCCTCCCGATTAATTTCTGCAATTCGGGATGTATGCCGTGGAGTCCGGTATCGAATACCGCCCGCTCGCCCGCCTCCTGCATGCTCTTTTCGACCTCGCCCTCGACCTTCTGGACTATCTCCTCTATCCTCGCGGGGTGTATCCTCCCGTCCAGGACGAGCCGCTCCAACGCAAGCTTTGCAATCTCCCTCCTTACCGGGTTATGGCCCGAAAGGATTACGGCCCCCGGGGTGTCGTCTATTATGATGTCTATGCCCGTTATAGCCTCGATTGCGCGGATGTTCCTGCCTTCTCTCCCTATAATCCTTCCTTTCATCTCGTCATTGGGCAGAGACACAACCGACACGGTATGCTCGGCTACGTATTCGCCGGCGTAGCGCTGGATGGCGAGCGCGAGTATCTCCTTGGATTTCATCTCGGCCTCGGCCTTGGTCTCATCCTCTATCCTCTTGACGGTCCTTGCGGCCTCGAGCCGGGCCTCGTTCTCCATCGTATCGAGGAGCATTTTCTTCGCGTCCTCGGAGGACATGCCCGAAATCTCTTCAATCTTTTTTCTCCTCTCCTCTGCGAGGGTATTCAGGTTTTTCTCCATATCCTCAAGTTTCTTTTCCTGCTGCGGCAGCGCCCTCTCCCTCCTTACCAGTTCGCCTTCCCTTTTCTCCAAAGCGTCGAACTTCTTATCGAGGCTTTCTTCCCTCATCTGAAGCCTCTTTTCAAGCGACTGGATTTCCTTTCTCCTCTCCCCTTCTTCTTTCTCGAATTCGATTTTACTCTGATAGAGTTTGTCTTTGGCCTGTATGGAGGCCTCTTTTATCGTGTTCTCCGCCTCTTTCTTCGCCCCCCCGATTATCCCCTCCGCGACGTTTTTAGCGGCATTTATGCCGCCCTCAACCGCTTTTTTCCTGATAAGGAAACCCGCTCCCACTCCCACGAGAAGAGACAAAATCGCTATCCCTGCAATCACTATCGCCATATCCATATCTCACGCTCCTTTCTTTCAAACCCTGATAATGCCGCTTTCGGTCACAATGGAATTGACCGTTACATCATGCGGTTCTTCAGGCAGCGGACGGCTTAAGAGCTGGAACCCGAACGCCAGCGCCACTACCGGACACCGCGTCTTCTTTAAGAACCTGTCGTAATAGCCCTTGCCGTAGCCGAGCCTTGCCCCGTTGGCATCGAAGGCCACCCCGGGCACAACCACGCACTCGAGCGTTGCCGGGGCCGCCTCATCCACCACCTCCGGCGGTTCCAGAATCTTGTAAGAACCCGCCTGGAGTTCCTCTTTGCCGTTGACCCTGTAGAAGGCCAGATGGGGCCCTCCTCTGACTATACGGGGGAAATAGACTTCCTTCCCCGCTTCGAGCGCCCTTGAAAATATCTCGTCCGTCAAGACCTCGTTTTTAAAACTCGCATAAAGGGCGAGTTTTTTCGCCAGACGGAACTCCGTGCCGCGAACGAACCTCGCCTGGATTTCAAGGCTCAGCCGGTAGACCTCTTCAAAGGCCATGCGGCTTCTTTGGCCGAGCATCGTTTGTCTCAGATGCTCTTTTTCCGCGACGGTGGTAAGCATCGGTTTTTGCGGGAACAAAAAAGGAATTTATCTGGAGAGTCTGTGGAAGGAAGAGGGGCTTATCTTTAGGGTTTCAGGAGGGTTTCAGGGTGGATTCCCGGATGGGCGACCGACGGTTAAAAGCCTATTTACCCATACCAAGGAATCCCCGACCGGAAAAAACACAAAGGATGCAATCCGGAACTTTAGCCTCATACTTTGCATAAATCCGGTCTTGGTTAGAAGGTTTGCCGTAACCTCAAGTCTTTCCCCCGCCTGTGCCGTGTCAAGGGTAACCTTGTGAACCTCTCATCCAACAAGGGGCGGCCAGTATAACCTCATCCGACTTTCCCTTTCATGAGGACATGTCATCAGAAGGTCAGCGCCGGCGCCTATTTTATACTGTTGGTTCCAATTATCCCACTGATCACGAACACCGCAGGGGAATCTCTCAATGCCTTTTACGGCAACCTCCTCTCAATATGTTCCCCGAGCTCGGCCGACTTTTTTTCAACGTTCTGGAGTTTTTCCCTGGCCTTTATCAATTCGCCGGCGATATTGAGGGCCGCAAGCAACGCCAGATCCAAGGTGGCAACGGCCTTCGAACCCCGCCTCACCTCCTCTATCCTTTCCGCGAGGTAACCCTCGACGGCGCGCACACTGCCTTCGTCCTCATCGCTTCTTATTGCCAGCCTCTGCCCGAGTATCCTCAACTCCACAACGCTCTTCAAGTAACACCTCAAAAACATTAAACATTTTGTATCAAGCCGTCGAGCCTCGTAATGAGCCCATCAACCTTTTCCCTTACAACCCCTTTTTCCTTTTCGGACCTCTCAAGCCGCTCCTTAAATTCCTTAATCTTAAGTTCCTTGAGTTTCAGTTCCTCCTTAAGGGTATTGTTCTTTGCCTTCAGTTCTTCGTAAGTCTTTAACAGGCCGCCTATCCTCTCTTCAAGTTTCCCGAAGTTTTCGAGTTCCATCGCGCTCCGCTGTTCTTACGCAGTTACATAATACGACTTTTACCGGAGGAAGTCAAGTGGGGGGCAGGGGGGGAGAAGGGGGGAAGTGTCCCTCCTTGCTGAACGCCCTGAATCACCAGCGGCATTTTACGCCGTTCGTTTGAGTGATATTTTGAGTGATATGTTGATATATGCGGTGATCCTATGGCTCGGCTTCGCACAAGATGTTTCGTGAACCATGAAGAACCGCTATGACATCGATTTGGTCGTGTTTGATGTGGTAAATGATCCTATAGGGCCACTCTACCACTTCACGGATTTGATTCAGGTCATACTCCGGAACCCTCCTGCCGGAAAGAGGCTGTTCAGCGATTTGCTGAGAACGGCGGGTCAGTCGATCCACCATTCGCTTTGCGTATTCAGGGGAGTCCTTTGCGATGTACTGATAGATGCCGTCAAGATGATATTGCGCGCTCTCTGTCCAATGGACGTTCATTCCGGAAGTTTAGATTTCCTGCGGACTTCTATTACGTCCTTGGTACGACCGGCCTTGCTGTCTGCCAACCCCCGTTCTATCGCCTCGCGCACATATATCTCATGAATGAGATCATCCCATGTCGCGTTATCCGGCATCATGTCAACAAGCCGCTTTGCCTCTTGTTTGCTCATCATTCTACGCACTGTTGACCTCCGAAGAGAAGCGCTATCTATTTGAGAGTATAGCCTATAATTATGGGGTAAATCAAGATTCCATTAGCCTTGTCCCATTTTTATCTTTAAAGGATACACTGCCTTCAGTCTATTTACACACCTTTTCAGAGTACCCCGTTTTTAAGAGTGTTACTTCGTATTACACCTTGGAGGCTTCCCCCATTTTCGAGTAAAATCCCATATAAGCCTTCGCTCTATATGCCTAATGTATATTGGCCGGACTTCTTCGTTTAATCTGCAATCCACAGGGAAATAGGCTACATACAATATATTTTTCTTACCTTTAATTTTCTGCCTATATGTCCAACCTCCGCTGTGCCCGCCTTTACCCTTAAATGCTGACCTCTCGAACTGTTGCCAGCGGCCTTTTAAGGTGTTCGCGCATGTTTCACCTATGTAAACAATCTCTCCACATAAACGTTTTGCTCTACCTGACTGAACCTTGCTAAAATGGGCCAGCAAATAAACTCCGGGCAAATCATTACCTTCTAATGAATTTCTACCATCCCATCTTTGCCACTGAGTAAATCGAAGAGTTGGTACTTTCATTTTGTCCCTTTCTTATGGCTTCCACACAGTCAAGTCTCAATCACCAGAAAAAACCAATCAGTTTTACTACACAACTCATTTTTCCACCCTCCCCGACCCATCCTTCGGATGGGTCGGGTATACAAAGTTATGACGCTCTGTATATAAGGTGCGGCAGTCCCGCAGAGGCTAATAAGCGTAAAGGTTCCCGTAGGGCCGGAGAGAGGCCGGAGAGAGTTTCTTGAACCCTTTTTTCATGACGCTATCGAGGTTGAGGCTGAAATCATTGCAGAAATCCGTCAGGCACTCTTTAAGTGTTTTCATATCATCATCATTCGGCGCCGTGATTCCCACCTCGGCCCCGCATCGAGTCCTATCAACATCCCCCCTCACGAATATCACGCCGCCGTGCATCCCGGTGCCGAGGTAATCGCCCGCGATGGGCCTTCCGGATTCCTCCTTAAGGCCGAGCAGTATAAGCACGCCCCCTGCCATGTACTCCCCGAAGAAATCCCCGGCGCCGCCGCCGCATACGATAACCGGTGTCTGCTTCTTGTAGCCCTTCATGTGGATTCCAACCCTGTAGCCCACGTCCCCGAGGATATGGAGTTTCCCTCCCCTCATGCCGTAGCCCAGGACATCCCCGGCGTTGCCGTGGATAACGACCTTCCCGCCGTTCATCGTATTCCCGATATTATCCTGGGCGTTGCCCCTGACGATGATGGTGGGGCCGTCCATGAATGCGGCGAGGTCGTTGCCGGGCACCCCCTCAACCGTTATCTTAACGTCCCCGCCCCGAAGTCCGTCGCCTATGTAATACTGGCCGTTTACATTCTTTAAAAGGATATCCTTATGGCCGGCGGCCATTGCGGCCCTCACCCTCTCGTTAAGGACTCTATAATAAACTCCCTTTGCGTCTATCTCGTGCATATCCTCCTCTGACCTTGCGTGTGAGCGATGTGTCATGCCAGAACGATCCTCCTACCTGCCCGCGGGTTTCACTCCGAGGATATCGAGCGTTTGGGTATCGAGCCCGATGCCCCTCAATCTTTCGCGGCTGCCCCTTAAACTCTCGACCGCATTCACCCCGAGGGCGCCGAGGATTTCCTTTAGTTCATGGCTCCACGCATGGATTAAATTTATAAGCCTCTCGCCGTAAACCTCGGGGTCGAGCCTTGAAACGAGTTCCGGCCTCTGGGTGGTGATTCCCCACGAGCAGTTGCCTGTATAGCATTTTCCGCACACGGTGCATCCCATGGTTACCAGGGCGGCCGTCCCTATGGCGACCGCGTCGGCTCCGAGCGCTATGGCCTTTGCGGCGTCCGCGGAACTCCGGATGCCTCCGGCCGCGATTATGGACGCCTCGTTCCTTATGCCCTCCTGCCTGAGCCTGTCATCCACCGCTGCTATGGCATGCTCTATCGGTATCCCGAGGTGGTCCCGTATTATGGTCGGGGCCGCGCCGGTCCCCCCCCTGAACCCATCGAGATAGACTAGGTCCGCACCCGCCCTTACAATCCCCGAGGCGATGGCCGCGACGTTATGGACCGCGGCTATCTTTACGGAGACGGGCTTTGTGTAACCGGTCGCCTCTTTTATGGCATATATAAGTTGCCTCAAGTCCTCTATCGAGTATATATCGTGCTGCGGGGCCGGGGAGAGGGCGTCGGTTCCGACCGGTATCATCCGGGTTTTTGCAACCTGAAGGGGTATCTTCTCTCCGGGCAGATGCCCTCCTATGCCGGGCTTTGCGCCCTGCCCTATCTTTATCTCGACCGCCACTCCGGCGTTGAGGTAATCCGGGTTAACGCCGAAACGACCGGACGCGACCTGCACCATTATGTGGTCTTTGTAGGGCAGGAGGTCCTCGTGCAGCCCGCCCTCTCCCGTA
>JACRCB010000174.1 GCA_016219165.1 Deltaproteobacteria bacterium
CCAATTTCAGTTGTGCTGAGAGGCCGCCGATAGTGGTTTGCGATGGCGCTCCGCATCCTGGTTGCCCGAGAGACCACCCTCTCTGCATAGCATATTTAAATCCCGTTAGGGAGGTTTCTCTATACGAATGGAGGTGTCAGTGATGTTCATACAGTGTGTCTTGTTGCGGTAGCTCATGTTTGGAAGGAGAGGAACCTTCCGGGAGGTTATATCTATTGGGCAAGTTCCCAAAAAAGAGGACCATTGCAATAGCGCTCACCGGAAAAACCGCTGTCTTTGTGCGCGCGGAGATTTCGGGGGGGACCGAGGTCTTGAAAGACTTGAAGACCATCGCCCTCCCTTCCGCGGGAGGGGAGGGGCTCGTCGACTCTTTCAAGGCCGCTCTTGAAGAATTTCCGGGCGCGCAAGATATAAACCTCTCCATACCCGACACGATGGCGAAGACCTCTGTCCTTACCTTCGAGGAACTCCCCAGGGATAAAAACGAAAGCGATTCCCTCATAAAGTGGAAGAGCGCGGGCAGTGTGTTTTTAAAACCCGAAGAGTGCTCGATAGATTATCAACTCTTGACCGAGGGGGAGAAAAAAAAGGTCCTCTCCGTCGTCGTAAAAAAGGATATCATAGAGGGTTATGAAGGAATTTTTTCAAGGCTCGGCAAGAGGGTTACCCGTGTGAATATCCACTCGTTCGATATTTTTAACCTTTTTTCCGAAAAGAAGGGGGCAAAGGGAGATTTCTCCCTCGTCGTCCGTTTTAAGGATTATTTCTCGTTCCTCGCGTTTAAAGACGGGATACTGGATTTCTACCGGTGTAAGGAGGCGGAGGATGAGACAGGCCTTTTTTCCGAGGTCTTGGCCTCTTTCGCCTTCTATACCGGCAGGTTCCCGGAGGCACGGATTGAAAAGGTCTATATCCTCGGCGCCGACGGCCTTTCGGCCAAACTCCGGGAAGCCCTGGAGACGGATGTGGAATCAGTCCGCGCTGACGAGTTTCTCAGGGCGGGAGGGGGCGTAAACCCCATAAGTATAGCCGGCGCAGACCCTCTCGACTTGCTTTCAGCCGTGGGCGCGCTCGTAGTCCCCTAAACTTTATGAAGATAACCATAAACCTCGCTACCCGCAGACTTGCGCCCGCCAATGTGCCTTACATATTGGCCTTCGCCCTCTTTATCTTTGCGGCCGCCTACTCCCTGTATAATCTCTACGACTACAGGATAAACCGGAAAGAATTGGCCCTATACAAAAATATCGCTTCACGCCTCGAAAAATCCCTTCCTCCTGAAAAGCCGTCCCCCCGGGGCGCGATGGACCCGCAATCGGCGAGAAAGAAGGTCGAGGCTATAAACAACATAATCGTCCGCGAGACTTTTTCATGGACGGGTCTTCTTTCTGACCTGGAGGAGGGTGTGCCGGAAAATATATCCATCGTCGAGATAAGCCCGCAGTTCGGCGACCGGAGGATTACCGTTAAGGGCATGGCGCGGTCCATGAATGATGTCTTGAACTTCGTTGCAAGGCTCCCGAAGGGCGGCCGTTTCAGCGACGCGTTCCTGCTGAAACACTCCGAGGAAAAACCCGGAGGCGCCCCCGGAGGATCCCCCGGAGAATCCCCCAGAGGATCCATCGACGAAAGGCTTTTTTTCACCGTCTCGGCGCGTTACGTGAGGGAGGGCGGATTATGAGGGCATGGAAAGAACCGGCTGCGGGACTGCTTAAGGGGCCGTATCTTTATATCGTCTTCGTTTTTGTCTTCATCCTTGCCATTAACGGCGTTATAACCGTCGCGGTTACGGCAAGGCAGAAAGAGGAAATACGGCTTCTCGAAGAAAAGGTGGCTTCTTTGAGCCGGCGCGCTGCGCTTAAGACGAACATCCCCGAGGATATAGGAACCTTTGAGAAGCGCCTGCCGGACAGCAAAGGGCTTACAAAGGTCATAGGCGACGTCTTCAGCGCTGCGAAAAAAAACGGCCTCGCCGTCCCGGCCGGCGATTACTCCCCTGAGACCTCTTCCGAGGCGGGTTTTTCGCGCTACACGGTCTCGTTCCCGGTAGAGGGGCGCTATCCGGAAATAAAAAAGTTCATATACGACCTCGAAACCCTGAAGCACCCCGTCGTTATCGAGGAGATAGCCTTCTCGAGGAGCAAAAAGAGCGAAGGCACGATAGAACTAAGGCTCAGGCTGTCCGTTTATTTCATCTGACTCGGAGAGGAGGCGGGTTGAAAGGGAAAAAGACCATATTGATTCTGCTCGCCGTTTTCTGGGCGGCTATCATTACATATAATGCGCGTTCATTTTTTGCCCCCGAAGGGCTTGAGCATGCAAAGGAGGGCAAAGATGTCCGTCCTTCTCCCGGGCAGGATGCGGCGAGGGTAAGGCTTGACCTTCTCGGGGAGAAGCATCCGCCTTATCATGCTTATCAGGGGGTAAGGAAGGATATCTTCAGCCCCCTCCTCTCTCCGCCCAAGCCCGTGGAGGTCACTCCTCCGGCGGTAGAGGAGCCCAAGCCCGTCGTCCCCACCCCCCTCGAGGCATTTTTGAAGGATATAAGATTCATGGGGTTTGTCGAAAAGGGGGACAAGAAGACCATATTCCTCGCCAGAGGCACGGATGTCTTCCTCGTAAAGAAAGGGGACATTATAGATAAGAGGTTCCTCATGGCAAAGATTACATCCGCAAAGTTGACGGTCAAAGACCTCATTAAAGAGGAGGAAGGGACGATGGAACTGGTTAAGTAGCGCGGCAC
>JACRCB010000182.1 GCA_016219165.1 Deltaproteobacteria bacterium
CTATCGCGCATATCTTTGTTGTGCCTATGTCCAGGCCCACGATTATGTTCTCTCTTTTCGCCATCTAAGTAATACCCCCTTCTTTAACTACAGGCCGGGAAAACCTCAGCACCACCCCCCGCTCGTTATTCAGGTCTACCGAAAGAACACCGCCAAGGTCCCCCCCCCTCGCGGAAACCACCTTCTTAAGGTTCGAAAACTTCCTTTCAAAATCCCCCATCCCGAACTCGAGCCTTATCCCCTCCCTCAAGGTCACAACCGAAATCCCGTAGGTCCTGTCCACCTGTATCTCGGAAGTGTCGTCGAGGTTGAACCGTGCCTGGTGCCTTAATATCTCCATAAAACTGAGAAGCGAGGCCTTTACGCCCGCCTCCCACACGTCTTTAATGCCCTCGGCCACGGTTATGACCGGGAGGTCAAGCCTGTCCCCGGACTGATACTCCTTGAAAAGGACGCCGTTTTTGTCCATCACAAAGAGACCGTTCAGTTTCACAAGCGCTACCGGTTCCCTCTCCACTATCTCTATGCGGACCTCATCGGGCAGTTTTCTCTCTACTATTGCATCCTCCACAAACGGATGGGTCTTGACCGAGCCCTCCACCTCTTTTTTCCTTACGGAAAAAATGTTTTTGCCGACGTATATACCCGAGAGTTTAAGCACCTCGCCCTCCGTAAGACGCCTTCTGCCGTTGATGCTTATCGTCTGTATCTTAAGATAGGGGCTCCTTATGAGTTCGTCATAGAGCCACCACCCAGAAAACGCTATCGAGAACACCGCCGAGGCCCTGAGGAAATTCTTTAGAAAAAACAAAACCTTCCGTCCCAAGCCGTTTTCATAAGGCTCCCGAGTCTTTCTGTTGCCGCGCCTTCCAAGCCTCTTTAGATTCATCCCTGCCTTCCGTCAGTGTTTTCTTACACCGGCTCCGAAGAGCATCTCTTCTACCAGCTCCGGATACCGGATGCCGGCGGCCTTTGCGGCGAACGGCAGCAGACTTACATCCGTCATCCCGGGCACGGTATTTATCTCGAGGACATAGGGTATGGAGGTCCTGTCCTCGAGGATTATATCCACCCTTGCCGCGCCTCTGCAGCCGATTGTATTGTACGCGGAGAGTGCGGTCTTTCTTACCCCGGCCTCGACCCCCTGCTTAAGCCGCGCCGGCACACTTAACTCGCTCCCTGCTTTCATGTATTTCGCCTCGAAGTCGAAGATTCCTTTTTTAGGCATTATCTCTATGATGGGGAAAACCCTGCCGTCCAGGATAGAGACGGTGAGTTCCCTCCCCTCGATGAATCTTTCAACGAGCACACTTCTATCGTGCCTTCTTGCCTCTTTGACGGCCGGAAGGAATCGGCCCTTCTTACGGACGAGGCTTATCCCGATTGTCGAACCCTGGCTTAACGGTTTTATAATAAGCGGAAGGGGCAGGGCCGTATCGATTGCCTCCTCCCCTTCCTTTAACAGGGTAAACTCAGGGGTCGGTATTCCATGGTAATCTAAAAAGACCTTTGCCGCGGCCTTATTCATCGCCAAAGCGCTTGCCAACACCCCGGAACCCGTATACGCCACGCCCATAACCTCGAGGAGCCCCTGAACCGAACCGTCCTCCCCTAAACCTCCGTGGAGGGCGATGAATGCGGCCTCTATCATGTTCGCCCGGAGGCGAAGCGCCATGTCCGTGCCCGCGTCGAGGGCTATCGCATTATACCCGAGACCAATGAGCGCCTTGTGGACGTAACCTCCGCTCTTAAGCGAAATCTCCCTCTCCTCGGAAAGCCCGCCCATAAGGACCCCTATCTTTTTCTTTTTAAAGAGCGCCCTCTTCTCTTGCGCTTCTTTTTTCTTTATATTCAACTCCAACCCTTCGATTGCAAGGCCGTTTAAAACCCGTTCCGCTGTCATTGCGAGCCGAGCGCCACTCTAGTCAGGGGGTTTCTGGGGTTGACTTGGGGTTGAGCGGCGCTCGGCGGAGCATAGGCCCCGCTCGCAGGATGAATTCCATCACTGCAGAGAGGGGCGGGGCTCCGGGGGCTTACGCCTCCCCGCAATGACAATGAAACGGTTTTCAAAGAACTAATAAGGTGCTGAAAAACTAAAAATCTGTTAATCCTCGCCGACTACCATTATCTCCGGCTCCAGAACCACCCCTTTCTCCTTATAGACCATGTCTCTTATAAGGGCCATCAAAGAGAGCACGTCCCTCGCCTTCGCCCCGCCGAGGTTTACGATGTAGTTTGCATGGACGTCCGATACCTGCGCATCCCCGGCGGCGCGGCCCTTGAGCCCCGCCTCCTCTATGAGCCTTCCCGCAAAACCGCCGGGCGGGTTTTTAAATACCGAGCCGGCGCTGCGGTATCTTATCGGTGAATTCTCGCTCCTCCGTGTTCTGAATTCCTTTATCTTCTCCCCTATAAGATGCGGCTCCTTTTTTTCGAACCTCATATGCGCCCTTATTATTACGGAATCCTTCGGGACATCGGCATGCCTGTAGGAAAAATTAAGTTCCCCGGCCGCAACATACCCTTTCTTACCTTTGCGGTTAAGCACCTCTATCCCCTCGATAACGTCCTTCATCTCTCCCCCGTATGCGCCCGCATTCGTTACAACCGCGCCCCCAACGCTTCCCGGTATGTCTACGGCGAACTCAAGGCCGCCAAGCCCCCTCGTCTTCGCCTCCTTCAACAACTCCCCAAGCCCCACCCCGGCCCCGACAACCGCGGTAACGTCCGCCCAGTTTATCTCCTTAAACCCCTCGTCCATGTTCACCACTATCCCCCTTATCCCCTTATCCCTAACCAGGATGTTCGTGCCCCTGCCCAGAGGAAACACCGGAAAGTTCTTTGCGGAGGCAAAGGCCAAAAGGTCCGCCAGGTCGGATTCATCCTGCGGAAAGGCCATCACATCACAAGGCCCGCCTATCCCCAGCGAGGTGTACCGGCTCATCGGGACATCAAAGAGCACCTTTCCCTTAAACCTCTGAACGAAAAACAGTTGATACTGCTGCGCCACCTTTCCCCCTTCTGCCGCCGGATGCCGGTTTGGAAACTTTAAACTACTCTCTCTTGAAGATTAAACCCCCTCACGCGTCCTTCCCTACGAGGTGAAACCCTTTTTTATTGCACTTCGCCCTGAGGGTCTCCGCGACCTTGTCCGCAACCTTCCATACATCCCCGGCCCCGAGCGTTATGACCATATCGCCCGGCCTTAAGACCTCCTCAAGATGCGCACATATCTCGCTTAAGAACGGGACGTATGAGACATTCTTGTGGCCGTGGTCTTTTATGGCGCAATACAATTTTTCCGCGCTCACGCCCTCGAGCCTCTCCTCTCCCGCGGGGTATATGTCCGTAAGGAAAAGCACCTCCGCGTCGTTGAATGCCGAGACAAACTCCATGAAAAGGTCTTTCGTCCTCGAAAACCTGTGGGGCTGGAAGATAACCACCGACCTTCTCTTCCATCCGTCCTTTACCGACCTGAGTACGGCCTTTATCTCGGCGGGGTGGTGGCCGTAATCGTCAACGACCATGATGTCCCCGTATACGCCCTTTATCTGGAACCTCCTTTCAACCCCCTTGAACCCCTCGAGCCCTTCGAATATATCCTTTGCCGGTATATCAAGTTCCAGCGCCACGGCAAAGGCGGCGAGGGCGTTTAAGACGTTGTGCCTTCCCGGAAGATTAAGGGACACCTTCCCGAGGGATTTTCCCTTCGTCATGACGGAAAAGGTAGACCTTGCCCCCTGCTGAAGGATTTCCACGGCATGTATGTCGGCCTGAGACGAAAGGCCGTATGTTATGTGCCTCCTCGATATCCGGGGGAGGAGTTCCTGTATCGCCGGGTGGTCAAGGCATACGACCGAACAGCCGTAAAACGGCACCTTGTTCATGAAATCGAGATACGCCCCTTTTACCTCCCCCATGTCCCTGTAATGGTCCATGTGTTCCCTGTCTATGTTTGTAACGACGGCTATCGCGGGAGAGAGTTTCAAGAAACTCCCGTCGCTCTCGTCCGCCTCGCAGACGAGGAAATCCCCGCTCCCTAATTTCGCGTTCGCCCCGATGGAGTTGAGTTTTCCTCCGATGACCGCGGTCGGGTCAAGCCCCGCATGCGCAAGGATGGACGCTATCATGGAGGTCGTAGTGGTTTTGCCGTGCGTGCCCGCGACGGCGATGCTGTATTTCATGCGCATGAGTTCGGCGAGCATCTCCGCCCTCGCGATTATGGGGATATTCTCTTTTCTCGCCTCATCGAGTTCGGGGTTGTCCGCCTTTACGGCGGAGGAATAGACAACGCAATCCGCGCCCCGGACATTCTCCTTTCTGTGGCCGGTATGAACGGTTGCGCCGAGGGAGGATAGCCTTCTGGTCGCCTCGTTTACCCTCTCATCGGACCCCTCGACCATGTAGCCCATATTAAGAAGCACCTCGGCAATGCCGCACATGCCGCTTCCCCCTATGCCCACGAAATGCACCTTCTTAATCCTTCCTCTGTACATACAACCTCCGCCTTCCCCCTTCAGTTTATGAAACCCTTCGCAATATGCTGGGGCCTTCTCACGGAAGGGTTCCCGCCCAAGAGTTTCATGTAATCGTCGGCTATCGTCTCCGCGGCTCTGGGCCTTGCGAGCGTTTTCGCCGCATCCTTCATCTTTTTGAGTTCGAGGGGGTTATCGAAGAACCTCCTTATGGTCCCGGCCAAGGTGCTCCCGGTAAGGGCGTCCTGGCTTAACACAACCGCCGCCCCTTTGTCCGCAAGGGTCTTTGCGTTCACCTCCTGATGGCCGTCGGTCGAGAACGGATAGGGCACGAGTATGGAGGGAAGCCCCAGCGCCGTCATCTCGGCGATACTCGTAGCGCCCGCCCTGCATACCACCATGTCGCAGGCAGAGTATGCCTTCGCCATGTCGGTGATGAAACTAAAGAGTTCCACCTTAAGCCCCTTCCTTTTATACGCGGATTCAACCTGCCCATAACCCTCTTTTCCGGTCTGGTGCGTAACCTTGATGGAACCCCATATATCCGTAAGGTACTCCACGGCATCGAGAAAAGCCGCATTCACCGCCGCCGCCCCCTGGCTCCCGCCGAATACAAGAAGGGAAAATCTTTTTTCTCCGTTGGTTCTTTTCTCTTCCATCGCATTCAGTATGTCCCTTCTTACGGGGTTTCCCGTAACCATCACATTGCCCCTTTTGAAATACCCCTGCGCCTCCTCGAACGCTATATATATCCTGTCGACGAACCTGCCGAGAATCCGGTTCGTAAGCCCCGGGAGCGCATTCTGCTCGAGTATCGCCGTCTTTATCCCCAGAAGGCTTGCCGCCAGGACCGCCGGGCCGGAAGAGTAACTGCCGCTCCCTATAACGCCGTTAGGCCTTAACCTGCGCAGTAAAGAGAACGCCTTGAGGGTCGCCCTCGCGGCCTTGAAAACGGCCTTCAGCCTGCCAAAACCACTCCTCTTTTTAAGCCCTTCGACGTCGAGAGTTTCGAGGGGATAGCCGTAAGAGGGCACAATCCTCTTCTCAAACCCCCGTTCGCTGCCGACGAATATTATCTCGGTAGAGCCGTCCCTCCTCTTGAATTCGTCCGCGAGGGCAAGGGCCGGGAAGAGATGCCCGCCGGTGCCCCCTCCCGCAATAACAATCTTCAACCTCTACACTCCTTCCGGGAAGGGCCGGGCGTGATTGCGCCGGCGCACTCCATGCAGATTCCAAAACCCTTGTCCGTTGGAATCATACCCGCAAAAGCGGAAACCCGGCATACTGCTCACGCCTCATTGCCCTTTATACAGATATTGAGAATTATTCCCACCGAAAGCATGCTCGCTACGAGCGAAGACCCGCCGTAACTTATAAATGGAAGAGGAAGGCCCTTCGGCGGAAGTATCCCCAGGACAACGGCCATGTTGATGAGCGCCTGCAGTGTTATCATCAGGGTAAGCCCTAGCGCCAGATACACGCCGTGAAGGTCTTTTGCCTCCCGCGCAACCTTTATGCCGCTTGCAAGAAACATGATATAGAGGACTATGACCCCCACAACCCCCACAAGCCCCAGTTCCTCTCCTATGACCGAGAATATGAAATCCGTATGGGCCTCCGGCAGATAAAAGAGTTTCTGATGGCCCTGCCCGAGCCCCACCCCCCATACCCCGCCGCTTCCGAAGGCGAGGAAAGACTGCACCATCTGCCAGCCCTTGCCGGTTGGGTCTCTCCACGGGTCGAGGAAGACAAGGATTCTATTCACCATGTAACTGAACCTTGTCACAACGAGATATAAGGCCGGCAGCATCAGGACGAATATACCTAAAAGATGCCTCACCCTTACCCCGCCGATGAAATTCATGATATATACGAGGATAAAGAGCGTTACCGCGCTCCCGAAATCCGGCTCCGCCATTATCAGGGCGATAACTAACCCCGGGATGAGGATGTTCGGAAGAAAACCGAAGGAGAAACTCTTTATCTTCTCTTTCTTCTCCTCGAGCGAATACGCAAGGAATATGACGACCGCGAGTTTCGCGAATTCGGAGGGCTGGAAGGTAACAGGCCCCATACGCAGCCACCTCCGAGCCCCGCCGGCCTCCCTCCCGAGCCCCGGGATAAGGACGAGTAAAAGCATTGCGAGCGACAACATAAGGATAGGGTAGGCGGCCTTTTTGTAGATTGGATAGGGTATCCTCGAAGAGACGGCGAACAGAACGGCGCCTATAAGGGTATACAGGATGTGCTTCCTTAAGAAGAAATATTCGTCCCCGAACTTCTGCATCGCCACGATGAAACTTGTGGAATAGACCATGACCACCCCCGCGGAAAGGAACGCGAGCGTGAGTATTATAAGTATCCTCTCCTGATGCGCCTTCCTTAACATTCCCTAAGGCCCTCTACGAGTTTTTTAAACGCCTCTCCGCGCTCTTCAAAGTTGCGGAACATGTCGAAACTCGAACACGCCGGCGAAAAGAGCACCACATCCCCCGGCTGCGCCATCGAGCCTGCGAGTGTCACGGCCTCCTTAAGCCCCTCGGCCTCCATCGCCCCGGCCACCCCTTCAAGGGCGTCCTTGAGCCTCTTTTTCGCCTCACCAATCACTATCAGGAGTTTTACCTTCTCCCCCGCAATCTCTCTTAAAAAACCGTAATCCCCGCCCTTGTCCTTTCCTCCGGCAATCAGAATAACCCTCTTGCCTTTGCCAATGCCCTCGAGCGCCTTGAAAAGGCTTCCTCCGTTGGTGGATTTCGAGTCGTTGAAATACCTCACCCCGGAAAACTCCCGCACGAACTCCATACGGTGGGGCAGGCCCCTGAAGTTTTTTACCGTATCGCAGAGTGTTTCCTTTTCTATGCCGGCGACGCTTGCCGCGGCTATAACCGCCATTATGTTCTCGGTATTGTGCACCCCCGCCAGATAAAACCCCTCGGCCGGATAGACATCCTCTTTTCCGCCAAGCGTTGAGACTATCTCCCTTCCCCTCAGATAAAGCCCTTGCTTGAGCCTTCCTGACGTGGTAAAGGGGATTACGTTACTCTTTAAACCCTGCCTCCCGAGCCTCTCCCTTATCGCCGGGTCTCCGACATTCAGGACCGCATAGTCGTCCTTACCCTGGTTCGAGAATATACGGAATTTCACATCGGCGTAATCCTTGAAACTTTTGTGCCGGTAGAGGTGGTCTTCGGTTATATTTAAAAGCACCGCCACACGGGGGCAAAAGGTCTTTACCAGCTCGAGATGGAAACTGCTTATCTCGAGAACACAGAGCTCAAACCTTACCGTGCCTTCAAAGTACTCCATCGCCGGTATCCCGATATTGCCGCCCATGAAGACCTTCCTGCCCGCCCTCTTAAATATTTCCGCGAGGAGGGTCGTGGTGGTGGACTTGCCGTTTGTGCCTGTAACCGCGAAGACAGGCACGTCCACGTATCTCGAAAAGAGTTCTATGTCGTTTATAACCTCGGTCCCCTTTCTCTTCGCCTCCTCCAAAAGGGGCATATCGCTCTCTACTCCCGGGCTTACGACTATCAGGTCCGAGGAAAGAAAACTCTTGACGGTATGCCCTCCGGCTTCGATTGTAACGCCGAGACATTGGAGTTCCTCTCCCCCGGCAATATCCGAGATGGGCTTTATGTCCGTGGCAATAACCTCTGCGCCGAGCCTTTTAAGGAACCTCGACAGGGAAAACCCCGTCTTGCCCAATCCCACGACGAGGACCCTCTTGCCAATTACCCCTTCAAACCTCTCTTTCATGTCCATTGTTATCATCTTATCTTCAGGGTGCTTACTGCAACGAGCGCGAGTATTATCGCTATTATCCAGAACCTTACGATTATCTTGGGCTCCGGCCATCCTTTCAATTCATAGTGGTGGTGTATGGGCGCCATTGCAAAGACCCTTTTCCCCCTGAACTTAAACGAAATAACCTGGAATATCACGGAGAGCGCCTCCATGACGAATATCCCCCCGACGACCAGAAGCAGTATCTCGTTTTTTGTGATGACGGCCATACACCCGAGCGCTCCCCCCAGACTGAGCGCCCCTATGTCTCCCATGAAGACCTGCGCGGGGTATGTGTTGAACCACAGAAACCCAAGGCTTGCCCCCACCATCGCCCCGGCAAACACAGAGAGTTCCCCGGCCCCGGGGACGTACATTATCTGCAGATAGTTTGCCAGTTTTACATGACCCGTAAGATACGCAAATAAGAGATACGTTGCCGCGGCTATTGTGACAGGGCCTATCGCAAGCCCGTCAAGCCCGTCGGTAAGGTTGACCGCATTCGACGCCCCCGTGATTACCAGGGCGGCGAACGGTATGTAGAGAATGCCGAGGTCGAGCCCGGCCCCCTTAAAAAGAGGCATTGTAACGACCGTATTGAAATCGTTTAAATAGAGGAATATAGCGGCGGCGAGAGATATCACCACCTGGGCCGTAAACTTCGCCCTTGCCCTGAGCCCGCCCGGCCTTTTAAGCACCACCTTTCTATAGTCGTCGATAAACCCTACTCCTCCCATGCCGACCGTCACAAATATCAAGACCCAGACATACGTGTTCAGGAGGTTGCCCCAGAGGAATATGGAAGTTAAAACGGACAGAAGTATAATCGTCCCTCCCATCGTGGGTGTGCCGGCCTTAAGCATGTGCGCGGGCGGGACGGCCTCCCTTATGACCTCGCCGACCTGCATAACCTTGAGTTTCCTTATGAGATAAGGGCCTGCGACAAAACTTACAATAAGCGCCGTAACCGAACCGTAGATGGTCCTGAAGGTTATGTACTGAAACAGGTTGAATACGGTGTGATACTTTGACAGAGGATACAAAAAATGAAAGAGCATCTAAATCCCTTTCCTCCGGGGAAGAATTTTCCTGTTTGCAAAAAGGTTATCGCTTCTCATCCAGCCCCTTTATCGCCTCCACTATCTCCTCCATGCGCGCCGCCCTCGAACCCTTGACGAGAACAAAGTCGCCTTCCTCGAGTATTCTTTCAAGCCCTTCGATTGCCTCGGCGTTATTGTCGAAGGCGAAGATATCTTTTATGCCGGCCCTTATGCCGGCCATGGATGC